>JBBTNS010000013.1:0-11082 GCA_038067655.1 Nitrospirota bacterium | reverse complement strand
AAGATTTTAAAGTTGGCAGAATGGGTTAGTAAGTTAAAAGGGGTTCCGTTCACAAAGCCGGACATGTCGGGAATGAATGGGGCGAATTCGCATGATGACAACGTTTTCGCGAAATTAGCTGAAGGAGGGTAATAAAATGGCAAACGAACTTTCAGAATCACAAAGAAGTTTTCTTGGTACGAAAAATAAAAAAGGTCAGACCTATACTGATCCGCAACAGCTTTTATTTGAGGCGGAGAGGACAGCAGCATTTTTTACGGGCAGCGAAGTCATTAAGGAGGCGATTCGTCGGGCATCGGTTGATGTTATGGTGGCTTACCCCATTACGCCGCAGAGTGAAGCGGCCGCGTTAATTGGTGAGTTATATGCCGAGGGGTATGTGGCTGATTACATGCGCGGTGAGAGTGAGTTTGCGGTCATGGGTCAATGCGCGGGTGCTGCCTTTGGTGGCGCGCGTGTCTTTACGACGACTGCAGGGCCTGGCACAATGCGTGCGATGGAGAATTTTCCGATGTGGGCGGGTTCGCGTCTTCCAATTCAGATGATCGTGACTTGTCGTGGTATTAATTCTCCTCTTTCGATTCAGCCTGATACATTAGAAATAGCCTTCTTGTTGGAAACCGGCATGTTGGTTTGGCATGCTGAAACTGCGCAGGATTTCTTTGATTGGATGTTGATGGGATTTATTGTTTCGGAGCAGCCGGATGTTCATTTGCCGTTGGCGCTTTGTTGTGACGGTTTTTTTGTGACACATACAAAGGATACTGTAATGCTTACGCCGTCCGACCTTTGCCTGCCGCCTTACGATCCGTATCGCTCTCCGGTTCCTTGTATGGATATGGAGGTTCCTCCGGTTCGGATGATGCGTGATCCGTTTGTGATGAAGTCCAACTATATCAGCTATATGACCCATGCCTCTTGGCAGGAAGAGGTTCGTGCAGCGGTTGAGCGGTCTCGTAAGCATACCATTCCGATGATGGGCGGTCTCATTGATACAGAAAATGAAGATGCAGAAGTTTTAATTGTGGCTTCTGGGACTGCTGTCTCGCAAGGGCGTGAGGCCATTCGTGTTTTGGAAGATCAGGGGATTCGTGTTGGATTGGTAAAGATCAAGTCGTTAAGGCCTTTTCCAACCGAGGAGATTCGTCAGGTAACAAAAAACGCAAAGCATATTTTTGTGCCGGAATTTAATGTGGTGGGCTGGCTTGCGCGCGAGATTAAGGCGATTATTCCCGACAATCATCGTGTGGTTGATGGCCCGCGTGTGGCAGGCGGCATGACCATGCCAGCCGAGGTCATTGTAGAGACGATATTAAAGAGGTTAGGGAAAAACGTGGTTTCTTTGGCTGGACGCGGGAGCTGACAGGCTAGAGCCCGTTTTTATTAGTAACAATTTTCACAAGGAGAAAGCTCATGAGTAAAGAGAAAATTGCAATTTGTCCAGAATTTTACGACATTATGCCCCCAGAGTATCGTGATCTCGTAGAGCAATCCACGTACGGGAAAGAAGATCGCGGCTGGAAGGATATTGGGCAAAGTAAAGAGCTCATTGAAGAGCATTCTCTTTGCGCTGGCTGTCCCGAGTCCATTGCCTTTCGGTATATCCTGGCCTCTCTTCCTAACCCGGAAGATACGGTCATGGTTGGCTCAACCGGTTGTACCAGTCTTGTTTTTCCTCATGTGGCAATTCATAATATTCACTCTCTTTTTGGAAATCAGAATGCGATTGCAACGGGGTTAAAAAGAGCGCTTTCGGTTCGGTTCCCTGGAAGGATTAAGGATGTCGTGGTGTTGGCTGGGGACGGCGCAACGGTGGATATCGGTTTGGATATGACCCTTCAGTCGTGGTTTCGTCAAGAGAAATTCACAACGATCTGTTTTGATAACGAGCTTTATGCGAATACTGGGGGGCAGGAGTCAGGTTTAATGCGGCGTGGTTTTGTCGCCAAGATGGCTCCAGTTGGAAAACAGTTTGACAAGGTGAACCTGCCTGCAATTGCGAAGGAGTCTGGGTGTTGTTATGTTGTTTGTTGTACGGTGAGCAAGCCCAATTTGGTGGAGAGGGTGATTAAAAACGCCGTCTTATTGGCTCGAGAAGTGGGGCCAACCTATGTACAGCTTTATACTCCCTGTATTCTTGAAATTGGAAAGGATAGCATGGAGGGGCTTCAGGAGATGCGTGATTCAGAAAAGCCTGGAGAACGCTTCAAGCTGCATGAATATATTAGCGAGGATGCCAAGAAATGCCTTGCTGATTTAGAGGCTCAAAAGAAAGAGGAAGTCGCGTTACTAGCTTAACAGAATAACGAGTAAGGGCGACCCAATCGGTCGCCCTTACTTTTATCAATAGAAGAGGATAAAAGAATGTTAAAGAAGCGTACAAATATTCGGATGTCTGGATTGGGAGGGCAGGGAGCAGTAACAGCGGCCCATGTGATGGCCATGGCTGCAAATCGAGATGGAAAGTTTTCGATTTCCAATCCGTTCTTCGGGGCTGAAAAAAGAATGGCGCCAGCCGAAAGTTATTGCCGAATTGGAGAGGAAAGAATCTATGACCGCGGGGAGTTAGTTTATCCTGATATCATCATGATTTTTCATCCTCAGGTCATTACACTTCAGAAAAGCTATACTGCGCCGTTTTATTCCGGAATTAAAAGAGACGGTGTGGTGATTATTAACTCTGGGTCTGATCTTCTGAATGACGATGACCGTGCTTTTTTTGATGACCTGAATGTGAGGGTCTACACATTTGATGCGACGCATCTTGCGTTGGAGGTTGCGGGCACAGAGCTTTCTACCAATATGGCGATGATTGGCGCAGTGAGTGGAATTTCAAAGGCGGTAACAATCCCAGGCCTTGATCTTGCCCTTCAAGAACGCTTTGGTAAGAAGTTTGTTGCGTCGGGTGGAACGGCCTCGCTGGATGAAGCGATTAAAAAGAAGTTTGCAAAGAAAGAACAGCTCTTGCAAAAGAATATGGACACGATTATCAAGTCTTATGAAATTGCGTCAGTCTGGGCGGAAAATTCAAAAATAGCCGTTGCAGCTTAACAGGGCACAGCCCGATGAGAACAGGTGATAGATAAATGTATAACGTAGCCTATATAGAAAACGATTCTTGTGTCGCGGAGAAGGGATGCCGCCTTTGTATTTTGTATTGTCCAGAGGCTGATTGTATTGTGCTTGACACAGAAAAGATGAAGGCGTTTGTCGTCATTGACCGGTGCAAAGGCTGTGAGCTTTGTGCGGTTGTTTGCAATGCAGCAAAGCATGAGGCGATTATCATGGCGCCTGTGAATGCGGCAACAGGTGAGATTGTCCTGACGGCGAAGAAGGCTGAGGCTGCTGGACTCGGGCAAGCCTACCAATAGGCGGCAGGGGGCAAGCGCCCCCATGCGTAATGAGCCGCCATCGATGGGCGCCTAAGACAAGATAGCACTTCCCACTTAAAAGGGGTTAGCTTTTTTATCCTATGTCTAACCTTACTGACAAAGACCCTCTCTTTAATCTTCTCTATCAAAAGTCATTTCGTCAAAGCGAAACCCCTATCTACAAATTAACCTCAGGAGCGACCAGCCGTTTCTATATTGATTGTAAAAATGTCTCTCTGAATGCTGAGGGGGCTTTCTTAATCGGCGAGGCTATCTTCAAAAAAATAGAATCTTTGCCTGTGGACGGGGTGGGTGGCATGACGCTAGGGGCTGATCCGATTGCGACCGCCGTCTCGCTCATTAGCTTTATCAAGAAAAAAGCGATTCCCGCATTTATTGTTCGTAAAGAACCAAAAACACATGGTAGCGCCAGGCAAGTAGAAGGAACGCTTCCAGTGGGTGCAAAACTGGTTGTGGTGGAAGATGTTGTTACGACCGCTGGCTCAACCCTTCGTACAATCAATGTCCTGCGAGCCGAAGGGTATACCGTCCTGAAAGTGGTTGCCTTGATAGACCGTCTGGAAGGGGGGGGCGAGAAGATTACCGCAGAAGGCATTCCTTTTGAACCGCTCTACACGATGAACGACTTTATCAAAGAGCTTGACAAAGTGGATGATCAGCCCTTAAACTGACAACAATTTACCATATAGGATAAAAATGTCATCTACTAGCGAAGATCAGAAAACAGTGCAAGAGAGTTCACAGGCAGACGTTTCTCAGGTGATTGTAAAGGGTTTGGTCTCGAAGGGTCAGGTTTCCCGAACGGTCTTTCAAGATACCCATCGCGGTTATACAGCGGAAAGTATACTTCGTGTATTGAAGCTTCTTTCTCCAAAAGACCTTGAAAAGCAAGCAAGAGCGTTAGGCGAGGCTTCTACAGCGCTTAGCACGTTAAAGAGTGAGGGAGTCATTCGGGAGATTGCGCCCAATCTTTTCAAAGTTCGGCTTTATGTGGATGAAGACAAAAGAATTGAGCATGCCTATATTGGCGGCATGGGCAATACCCTCTATCGTTTTGACGGCCTGATCTTTCGGTTTAATATCGGGGTGATTTCGGTTCTCTTTGTCCGAAATGAGAAAGACAAAAACTGGCGTGTTTCTGTTGCCGACCCGACCATCGGCAAGAATTACTCTTTGGTTAAGCCGCTTCATGACGGGGTTCATGCCTTTGGAACGGCACCTGAAAAAGTTGAAGGAAAGATTGCGTGGGTGATTGACGGAAAGTATATTGCTAAGTCGCAGATGACATTGACCTTAACTGCCGACCATATTGAGGTGGAAGACCATCGTAGCCCCAGAGGAACCCGCATTGATCATCTCACTGACGAAGGACATGCTGCTTATCTAGAGGTGGCGGATGCTTTCTTGAAGTCAACCGATGCCCCAAAAGATAGCATTAAACGTGGCCGTTTTGTGCTGGAGCAGTTGTTAAATCATCACAAAGATTTTGAGCTGTCCTTCTTTAACGCGGCTGTTAGTTTTCTCTTGCTCAAAGAAGCAAAGTAGCATTTCCTCCCGATGATGGAGGCAGTCCCTATCATAGACAAAAGTCAACTACTTCATCCCTCTTTTCGGGTTGCAAAACGCCCTTTTCCCATTACGCCTTCCTTGTTGCGTGTCTTCGAGCAGCTAGGAGGACACCTCCTAGCATTTTATCGCGCTACCAATAAACTTTATCTTGATTCTGTAAAAGGGCATGCCCCTTCATGGGTTTGCGACTACCTAGATATGGGGAAGCCGGAATCGGTGGTCGAATATGGCCGAATGAATCGGTTTCGGCAGTCACTCCCCGGGATCATTCGCCCCGACCTGATTTTAACCGAGACAGGCCTGATCGCAACGGAATTAGACTCCGTTCCCGGCGGAATCGGTCTAACACAGAAGCAAAATCAATTGTATATAAACGAGCCGCTCATCGGCGGTGCGAATGGAATGCGCGACGGCTTTGCGCGGATGATTCGCTCCGTTACGGATGTTCCGCGTCCTATCTTGGCCATTGTGGTATCAGAGGAATCCTCTGATTATCGTGATGAGATGGAATTTCTGGCAGAAAGACTCAATGAGATTGGGCTCATCACATTTGTGATTGCCCCGGAAGAGATTATTTTTACTGAAGAGGGGCTATGGGTGAATAACAATGCGGAACGAGTCCGGATTGATATTCTCTATCGCTTTTTCGAGCTGTTTGATCTAAAAAACATTCCAAAGTCGGAGCTGATTTTATATGCCGCCAAAAAAAAACAAGTGATTCTGACCCCGCCGCCCAAGGCACAGTTAGAGGAAAAACTGCTGTTCGCATTGTTCCACCATCCAATGTTAAAATCTTTTTGGTTGCGTGTGTTGGGCGAGGAGACCGTTTTGTTTTTAAATAATTTTTTCCCAAGAACATGGATTTTAGACCCAAGACCATTACCGCCTCATGCCGTCATTCCTGATCTTTTTGTTGGAGAAACCCCCGTATCGAATTTTCTCGATTTAGGAAAAATCTCACAGAAAGAACGGCATTTTGTTATTAAGCCATCGGGATTCTCCGAGATGGCGTGGGGAAGCCGAGGGGTTTTGATTGGACACGATCTCTCTGAGGAAGATTTCCAAAGGGGGTTGGAAAACGGATTAAATTGTTTCTCAACGACACCGCATATTCTTCAAAAGTTTCATCATGGGCGGCGTGTTGAGACAGCCTATAGAGATTCCGTAACAAATCAGTCTGTTAAAATGGAAGGGCGTGTGAGGCTTTCTCCTTATTATTTTGTAGAACGGGAGAATCCCATTCTAGGAGGGATTTTAGCAACGATCTGTCCATTGGATAAAAAATTGATTCATGGAATGACTGATGCGGTCATGGCACCGTGTATGATTGGGGAATGAGGTCTCTTTTCCAGCACCCCTGTAGGGGGATAAAAAATGGAATTCCCTCTTAAAAAGGGGGCTTTGGGGTTGTTACAGAAAATGGAGTATAGACGATGGGGAAAATGACGTTATATAATCTGGAGGCGTGTCCTTATTGTGTGATGGTTCGTAATAAGCTCAAGACATTGAAATTGGAATACGAGACGATCAATGTCCCGGGTTCTCATCGGGATCGCCATGAGGTGCTAAAGGTTTCAGGACAATATTTTGTCCCGGTATTGGTAGACGGAGAGACGATCTTAGATGATGAAGACAAAATTTTGTATTATCTGGATGAAAAGTACGGCTCGCGATAAGGAATAAACCGATGGAACAATGGCAAAAAGATATTAGAGATAGCATTGATGACGCGGAAACCCTTGAGAGGGTTTTGGGTATTCCTGCCGATGAGGTTAGGGAGGTTATCGCGAAATATCCGATGCGCATTACGCCGCATGTCCTAAAGACAATCAAGGAAAAGGGGGACGCCATTTGGAAACAGGTCGTGCCCTCTTCGGAAGAAGGGGAGGAGGATGCCGCCTGCTCTTCGGGTGATCCGCTTCATGAACAAGACGATTCTCCAGTGCCCAACTTAGTTCATCGCTATCCGGATCGGGTCCTCCTGTATGTGACTAATCAGTGCCCAATCTATTGTCGGTTTTGCACACGAAAACGATTTGTCGGCTCTCCGGGTACGCTGACCCCGACGGAGTTGGACCAGGTCATCGGCTATATCCGGGAGCATACTGAAATTCGGGATATTATTTTATCGGGTGGTGATCCGCTGATGATCGTGGATATGCTGTTAGAGCGAATATTAAAGGCGCTGCGGAGCATTCCTCATTTGGAAATCATTCGGATTGGCACGCGGGTTCCTGGATCGTTGCCGTCTCGTATTACCGAAAATCTTTGTAATATGCTTAAAAAATATCATCCATTTTATATGAATCTTCATTTTAATCATCCAGATGAGATCACCCCGGAGGTGGCCAAGGCGTGTGGGATGCTGGCTGATGCGGGGGTTCCATTAGGGAGTCAAACGGTATTGTTAGATGGGATCAATGATGATCCAGAGACGATGAAACGGCTGATGCAAAAACTGTTGGCCATTCGGGTCAAACCGTATTATATTTATCAGGCTGATTTGGTAAAGGGGACACATCACTTCCGGACGCGGGTAGAAAAGGGACTCAAAATTATATCGGCGTTACGGGGGCATACTTCCGGGATGGCCGTGCCGCATTATGTGATTGACGCGCCAAACGGCGGCGGCAAGGTAGCGATTTTGCCGCAAGAGAATCTCCTTTATATGGATGATGAGGAGGTCGTTGTGAAAAACTACGAGGAAAAAATATTTAGGTATCCCCAAGTGGCACCGGCCGGGTCACCCAAAGAGTTGGCTATCTCGATGGTTCCGTTTCGGGATGAGTAGTCGTGTCCCCTTCTTTTCCCTCCCCTTCAAGGGCAGGCTAGGTGGGGATGGGTTAAATAAAGAAAGGAAAGAGGGAATATTATGATTCGAAATGACCGTTGGATTAGAAAGATGGCAAAAGAGCATGGAATGATTACTCCGTTTGAAGAGCGGCAGGTGCGGCAGGAGGCGAATGGGGTCAAGACGATCTCTTACGGGGTGTCGTCTTACGGGTATGATATTCGGATTGCGAACGAGTTTAAGATTTTCACCAATATTAATAATACGATTGTGGACCCGAAGGTGTTTGATCCTCAATCGTTTGTTGATTTTAAGGGGGATGTTTGCGTCATCCCGCCGAACTCTTTTGCGTTGGGGCGCAGTGTGGAATATTTTAAGATTCCACGGAGTGTCATGACGATTTGTATGGGGAAATCAACATATGCCCGTTGCGGCATTATTACCAATGTCACGCCGTTTGAGCCGGAATGGGAGGGATTTGTGACGTTGGAGATTTCCAATACGACCCCGCTTCCTGCCCGTATTTATGCAAATGAGGGAATTGCCCAGGTTATTTTCTTTGAATCGGACGAGCCGTGTGAGATCTCTTACGCCGACAAGGGGGGAAAATACCAAGCTCAAACGGGGATCACGCTGCCTAAGGTCTAATCGGTAGCTGCGCGAAGCGTTACGCCGTACGCAGTACTTGGCATCTTTATTGCTTTATCTCCTGTATCACAAGATAAGGAGATAAAGATGAGATGTCAAAAATGTAATGGCTGGATGTGTACGGAGCGCCTCTCCGATTTTCACTCGATGTTTGATCTTTGGAGGTGTGTCAATTGTGGCGCGCGGTTTGATAAGATTATATTAGAGAACCGGAAAGCCTCCCCTCGCCCCGATGCTTCTAAAGAGGAGAGCGTAGATGTTGCCGATGAGGTCGGGGCATTTCCTGATTGAATGGGCTTTGTATGGGGCGTTTTAAACAAACGGGCCCTTTACTGTCTTTCCTGTCTCCCCTATAATTAAAGAAGACACCGTTTTAAGGCGTTTGGGGAGATATGCAACCAATACTACCAATTAATCCAGGACAACAGCCCGTTACGTTCTCTGGGCAGGGAGTGGCGGCGGTATCGCTTGTGCTGGGCGAGGTGGTTCGCGGAGAGGTGCTCAATATCCTGCCAGGGGGCATCTCGATGCGCGTCAACAAAGAGATTTTCTTGGCTCACTCTGATATTCCGCTGCAGAAGGGAGAGTCTTATCTTTTTAGTGTTGAATCATTAATGGAAAATGGCGTTAAGCTCAAGGTACTCCAAGCGCTGGTAAAGGATACTCCCGCATCCTCCCAGCCGCTGCTACCCTCGTTAGAATTATTAAAGGGGACAACGCTTTCACATAACCAGCTTATTGGAATTCAGAATCTATTTTCGAATCTCCCGGAATCGGTTTTGAAACAGATTCCCAATTTTTCTGTACTTGAAAAAATATTTAAAAACATCAATTCATTGACGGATGGCACGCTGAAAGAATCAGTTGAGGCATCCGGTGGTTCTTTTGAGAGTAAGCTTCGTGCTTATCTGTTAAAACAAGTGGATGCCGAAGGCGTTGTGCCGGGGGAAGAAGGGGAGGTAGAGCAGCTTATTCAGAACGACTTGAAGGGGAGCTTGTTGAAAGTCAAACAGGAACTTGTAAACCAGCAGTCGCTTGATTTTCTGAAAGAGGTGGGTGTCAAAGTTGAAGAGCTTTCTCAAGCCGTTGACAAACTTCTGACGCATATTGAGCAGCAACAATTGACATCCAAGTTAGATAACGCGCTTCAAACCTTTCTTCCTTTTATCTGGGAAGGGCTGAAAGATGGGAGAATGACCTTCAAGGAGTCGTACCACCCGCGAGAAGGCGAATTGGAGCAATCGTGTGTGATTGCGCTGGATTTGGAAAAGGCCGGGAAGCTCATCACGCATGTTCGACTATTTTCGGAAGACCAACTGCATCTTCGTTTTATTACGGAAAACCCAGCGCTTTCTGCCGTTCTTGAAGAAAATAAGCCGTTGCTTGAAAAACAGCTTCATGCGATCGGAATCACTTGTAACAGCCTTGTGGTGACAGAAGAGAAGATCATTGATCTTGAAAGTGCAACCTCTCTCTTTGAGCTGGATATTAAGGTGTGAGAACAATGGATAATCTCATCAAAAGACAAGCAGCAGCGTTAAAATATCAGGAGGGGACAGATGGGGTGCCTCAATTGGTTGCAAAGGGGGGCGGCCATATTGCGGATCGGATTATTGCCCTTGCAAAGGAGCATGGGATTCCCATTCATGAGGATAAAAATTTAGTTGAGATTTTATCCACTTTAGACCTTTATGAACGGATTCCGCCCAATTTATACAAGGCGGTTGCAGAGGTGCTGGCCTTTATCTATAAAATGAGCGGTAAAATCTAGTGGTGCATTACCAGTTTAAATAAAGAAGGGAGATCAAATGTCGCAACGAGAAAGAACCACAACCTTTCCAAACGGGGTCAAGTTAATCAAATGGGGGCGGTTGGAAGCCCCAACGGCAGAATCGGTTTCCGATGAGATGAAGGGGTTTGGGTATAAAGTCTATGATCTTCAAACGGTTTCCCCTTGGTTTGAAAGGGCTCGGCACGCCCACGAAGAGCCAGAAATCCGCGGGGCAGTCGCAGGCGTGATTACCTTTCATTTTGATGATTTCCCGGTCACGGTTGAGGGGGGAGATATTCTTCTCATTCCTGGCGGGCTTGCCCATGAAGTGATTGCCCACAATGGATGTCCCTTTTCTGCCTACAAAGGCTCTCAAAGCGGACATCGAATCGTGACCGAATATGGTGATTTGCCCTAATGATTCCCGGCGTGGGGAAGGGATCGGTGGCCGGCCTCATTGCAAAAAAATAAAAAACCTTGAAACATTTTCACTGCCTTAGTTTTAATGTATAGTCAGCAACAGCAAGGCCTATAGGGCACCTCAAATATACTGCGCGGCCTCTAAAGTTTTCTATGGAAGTTGCCGATAAATGTCCCCTGTAATCAATAAATAAAGGAAAGAAATATGACCCTATCAAAATTTCAAAAATTAACGAACGTATTCATGGGGATGGCCGCAATCGTCTGGCTGTTTGGATGCGACACAACCAAAACGGTTTCCGAGGCAGACCTGATTGCTGAAGCCTTTGAAAAGGCGGATCAGCAGACGACATTTTTATTAACAGACGCACCCAGCGACGATTTTCAAAGCGTTAGTGTGGATATTCTAAGCCCCATTCAAGTCACGATGAATGGCGCAATCTATACTACTCCCCAAAAACTAGACAGGGTAACTTGGTGGTAAAATGGCC
>JBBTNS010000012.1:0-1068 GCA_038067655.1 Nitrospirota bacterium | reverse complement strand
CAGGGGGGAGTTGAACGCAAAGAGTTGTCTAGACAATGGGGTCCACCTTAGTGCGCGTCCGCTGGAACGGATTGTTGGGCCAGCATGTGTTGTGACACAAACTAACTTGCTCCATAAAGAATTAAGTTGGAGTCCCCCGAATTCCTGCCTAACGCCAAGCGTTAGCTGATACTTGGCGTTAGGCACAGCCAGAGGGCAGAGACTGGCCTGAGCTGCCCTACCTAATTCTTAACTTTGCATCCCTCCGACGATACCAGCCCTCGCCAAACAACCCAATGATGCCCGTGCCAAGTAGCAGCATGGTAGCAGGCTCAGGGACTGGGACTGCGGTAGCAGGCTCAGGGACTGGGACTGCATGATGCACCCCTTGAACACTAATGGTATAGTTTGTAAAGTTAGCACCACTTACACCAAAACTTGAACTGCCTACGTATATATCCACACCGTGAGGAGTCCCTCCGACACCAGGATGTGGAACACTACCTATAAAAGTTCCATTCTTAAAAACACCTCCAGCGTCAATGGACATCAATATCCCATGTGAACTAGGAGGAGGCATGAACGCATTAGAAGACTCGTTGTGGCGTATCCATGACGACGCCAGATAGACTGCGTCTGTAGTGAAGATACTCCCACCTCCTACAGGATACTCAGTAATTGAAAATGTCCCATTCCAATTTCCAGTTAAGTCAAAGCGGTAGGAGGCCGACAAAGGCGGAGGGCCAGCAACATCACCCCCAGTTATTGTAAGAGCGAAGGTATTTACGTTTTCCGTATATGAGAATATCGGTACAGCATAACTCTCGCTGCAGAGAATATTTAAAAACATAAATACCCAAAAAAATTTTGCAATAAGGTGTTTGCCATAAAACATACCTTGACCCTCCGTAAAGTCACAAATGAACTCCGTCAATCCTTTGTCACATATGCCGCAAGTCCTGATAATTCCCATTTTTTCCTCCTTGTCGCGTCGAGTGAAACTCGTTGGGCAGTTGCGACGCGGAATTACAGCCGCCCAACGCGGCGGTGAGCGGCGGCCTCTGGGTGAGAGCGGTTTTTGCTCTTGCC
>JBBTNS010000011.1:3201-30330 GCA_038067655.1 Nitrospirota bacterium | reverse complement strand
TCTCAGTTTATCCTGTGGGTTGAAGAGAGCTTCTTTCTGATCTGAAGCCTTCATTTCGTGAATAATTCCTGAATATAGATAAACTGAGGCAACCCCTTCTCAATCCCATTAAGAAAACGCTTCCATTTTATCACCATGGAATAATCTTTCACCACACCACGCTGTTTTTTTGCGTAGCAGATAAAAAGTTCACTAAAGGCAATTCATATGATGTTTCTGGAGGGATTTGAATGATTTTGACAGACTTAAAAGAAAAAACCATCTCGGAGCTCAATGAAATCGCAAGAGAGCTAAAGATTGAAGGGGCAAGCAGCCTTCGAAAGCAGGAACTGATTTTTTCGATCCTTCAAGCCCGTTCCGACAAAAATGGCTTAATTTACGGAGACGGCGTCTTGGAAACCCTGCAAGAAGGCTTTGGATTCCTTCGCTCTCCCGATTGTAATTATCTCCCCGGGTCTGATGATATTTATATCTCTCCGTCCCAAATCCGACGGTTTAATCTTCGCACCGGCGATATTATTTCAGGACAGATTCGACCCCCGAAAGAAGGAGAACGCTACTTCGCCCTTCTGAAGGTGGAGAAAATCAATTATGAGGAGCCGGAAGTGGCGCGGGACAAAATCCTCTTTGACAACCTCACACCGCTTTATCCGATGGAGAAGATCAAGTTGTCGCATTCTGCGGACGATTATGCAACCCGGATTATTGATCTTTTTACCCCGATAGGAAAAGGACAGCGCGGATTGATTGTCGCCTCGCCGCGTACCGGGAAAACAGTGATTCTTCAATCCATCGCAAAAGCAATCATGAAGAATCATCCAGAAGTGGTGCTGATTGTTTTGCTCATTGACGAGCGTCCTGAAGAAGTCACCGATATGCAACGGCAGGTTAAAGGCGAGGTGATTAGCTCGACGTTTGACGAAGAGTCTCACCGCCATGTCCATGTGGCCAATATGGTTTTGGAAAAGGCAAAGCGGCTGGTGGAGCATAAGAAAGATGTCGTTATCCTGCTTGACTCCATTACCCGTTTGGCGCGTGCGCATAACTCCGTGGCGCCTTCCTCTGGACGCGTCTTATCCGGCGGGTTGGATTCCAACGCATTGCACAAACCCAAACGATTCTTCGGATCCGCACGTAATATTGAAAGTGGGGGCAGTCTCACGATTATCGCAACCGCACTCGTTGATACCGGCAGCCGCATGGACGACGTCATCTTCGAAGAGTTTAAGGGAACTGGCAATATGGAAGTCCACTTGGATCGCAAACTGGCGGATCGCAGACTCTTCCCGGCAATTGATATCTCACTGTCCGGTACGCGTAAAGAAGAACTGTTGGTTGATCGGGAAGATTTGAATAAATTGTGGATTTTGCGTAAAGTGTTAAGTTCGCTCTCTCCGGTTGAGTCCATGGAATTTCTAATGGATAAAATGAGAGGAACGAAAACGAATAAGGACTTCTTGGAGTCCATGAATAAATAGTGGAAGGAATAAGAGAAAATGAAAACAGCAACCCATCCTAAGTATAATGAAGTCGAAATCTCCTGTGCCTGTGGCGCCGTGCTAAAATCACGGTCAACAGCGACGGACATTCGCCTTGATATTTGTGCCGCCTGTCATCCGTTTTTTACCGGAACACAAAAAATTGTGGATACCGAAGGGCGCGTCGAACGATTTAAGAAGAAATACGATAAAAAGTAGCGCACGGTTACTTTACATCACCTACGACCTGTCCTCTCTTTTCCCCTTCGTTCTTAAAAATGAAAGGGAATGGGGGACAGGTTTTTATTTTTATGAGTCAGCGTATAGCGAATGAACATCACTGGTCCTCTTATTGAAAGATTAGAAAGCGCCACCCAAAAATACACTGCGCTCACCCATCAACTTTCCGATCCCATTGTGACTGGAACGCCCTCCGAACTCATCCGAATTGGGAAAGAGCGTGCACAACTTGAAGACATCGTTGAAGCTTTCGATCTTTACAAGAAATTGCTGAAGCAAATTGCCGAATGTGACGAAATGCGCAAAGAGGAAAACGACCCGGAATTAAAAGAAATGGCACAATTGGAGTGGGTATCCTTTCAAGCCAAAAAAGAGCCGCAGGAAGAAATCTTAAAATCGCTTTTGATTCCAAAGGGGGCGTACGACGACCGGAACATCTTTCTTGAGATTCGCGCCGGGACGGGTGGAAACGAAGCGGCACTTTTTGTCGCCGATATGCTGCGGATGTATATGAAGTTTTCCGAGCGGCGCGGCTTTCGCGTCGAGGTGATGAACTCTAATGAGATTGGAATTGGCGGCCTAAAAGAGGTCGTTGTCGGCATCTCCGGAAAAGGGGTTTATCGCATGCTGCAATACGAAAGCGGGGTTCATCGTGTACAGCGCGTCCCCGAAACCGAAGCCTCCGGACGCATCCACACCTCCACCATTACCGTTGCCGTCATTCCGGAAGCAGAAGAAGTGGATGTTCAAGTTGACCAAAAAGATTTACGGATTGATACGTTTTGTTCATCGGGAGCAGGGGGGCAGAGCGTGAACACGACTTACTCAGCGGTGCGGATTACGCATATGCCATCGGGCCTTGTCGTCTCTTGCCAGGACGAACGCTCGCAGTTGAAAAATCGAAACAAGGCGATGCGGGTATTGCGTTCCCGTCTGATGGAATTAGAGATTCAAAAACAGGATGCCGTCATCTCTCAAAACAGAAAATCCCAGGTCGGAACCGGCGAACGAAGCGAGAAAATTCGCACATATAATTTCAAAGAAAATCGGATTACTGATCACCGGCTGAATATTTCTCTATACCAGCTTCCCGCGATTTTGGAAGGCGGAGAAGGACTAGATAGCCTAATGACCTCGCTCTTGTCGTGGGATGAGCGGAGAAAAATTGAAAATGCCAACTAGCATCTTGCCAACTCGGACTTCTCAGGATTCGGATTCCCTTTTGTCGTGGCTAACCTTTGGGGAGCGCTATTTACAAGAGCGCGGATTGACTGAGCCGCGTCGTGAGGCTACGGCGCTTCTTTTTTCATTGCTTTCGCTCAAACGCATTGACCTTTATCGTGATCCGGATTTACGGGTATCGGAAAAAGATCAAGCGGTTTTTTTAGAGTGGTTATCGCGGCGAAGTCTTCATGAGCCGTTGCAATACATAACCGGCGAAGTGGAATTTTGCGGATTGACTTTTTTTGTCGCCCCAGGTGTTTTTATTCCGCGTCCTGAAACCGAGCTGATGGTTGAGCTGGCTGCGGCTTTAAATCCAAAGAACATTTTAGACATTTGCACCGGCACCGGCGCATTGGCAATTACGTTGGCAAAACAGTTTCCAAGTGCGAAAGTGACTGCGATTGATTGCTCGAAACTTGCGCTTGAAACGGCGCATCTGAATCAAAAACGCCACCAGACAAACGTTCTTTTTTTAGAGGGAGATTTATTTTCTCCTTGCAGGGAAAATCAAGACTTATACGATCTGATTGTTTGTAATCCCCCCTATATCCCAGAGGAAGACACCGATCAAATGGATAAAGAGGTGCTTCTGTATGAACCATCGCTTGCCCTTTTTTCACCGGATGATGGCATGGCCCATATCAAAAAGGTTCTGACCGATGCCCCTTCGTTTCTTGCACAAAATGGCACGTTGATGCTGGAGATCGGAAAGGGGCAATCGCACACCCTTCTTGATTTTATAAAAGAGACAACAATTTTTTCTGTACGCGTCATTGAAGACCTATCGGGGATCGATCGCATATTAGTCTGTTCCAATGGATAAAATTACTATTTCAGGTGGATTACCGCTTTTGGGGGAAATTAAAATCAGCGGCGCGAAAAATGCCGCACTTCCAATTTTGGCCGCAACGCTTCTTTCCAATCAACCTCACCGCATTGATCGTGTTCCTCATGTGGTTGATTTAATCACCATGAAAAGACTCTTATCTGCGATGGGGGCAAAGATCGAAGAGCGCAATCATGATTGTACAATTGAAATTGCAAAGATCGAAAGTTGTGAGGCGAAATACGAATGGGTGAAGACCATGCGCGCGTCGGTCTTGGTACTTGGGCCACTGCTGGCACGCTGTGGAGAAGCCCATGTCTCTCTTCCCGGGGGATGCGCCATTGGTGTCCGACCGATTAATCTTCATCTTGCCGCGCTGACACAGATGGGAGCGGAAATAACGGTAGAGCACGGCATGGTACATGCTAAAACCAAAAAATTAAAAGGGGCCAAAATTCATTTTGATAAGGCCACGGTGACAGGCACAGAAAATATCATGATGGCAGCAACCCTCGCGGAAGGAACCACCACGCTCACGAATGCCGCGTGCGAGCCAGAGATTTCCGATCTCGCCTATTTTTTAAATCAATGCGGTGCAAAGATTTCAGGCTACGGCACATCAGAAATCGTTATTCACGGGGTAGATTGTCTTTCAGGCACGTCTTATTCTATTATGCCCGATCGTATTGAAACAGGAACTTTTATGGCAGCAGCGGCGATTACAAAGGGAGATTTGACATTGCGAGGATGCGTTCCGGATCATTTAACCAGTGTCACGCGGCATCTGAAGAAATCAGGCTCGGATGTGACAGTCGGGAAGGATTGGGTGCGTGTTGTAGGCAAAGCCATTCGTCCGGTGGATATCACCACTGAGCCTTATCCGGGATTTCCAACGGATATGCAGGCACAGTGGATGGCGCTCATGGCTGTGTCCAATGGCTTATCCAAGATAACCGAGGCGATTTTCGAGTCACGATTTGGTCATGCCGCAGAGCTTCGCCGCATGGGGGCAAAAATCTATATTGAAGGAGCCAACGCCATTGTAGAAGGTATCCCGTCGCTTTCTGGGGCAGAGGTCATGGCCTCTGATCTTCGGGCATCCAGTTCCTTAATCCTTGCTGGACTCGCCGCGGAAGGGAAAACCGAAATCTCCCGAGTCTATCATCTGGACCGAGGGTACGAGCGCATCGAGGAAAAATTATCAAACGTGGGTGCCAATATTCAACGTGTAAAAGGGGCCAGCCTTTAATAATGTCTTCTAAAAAAAATCATCGCGTCTGTACGGTCGCCTTATCAAAGGGGAAACTACTACCCCCCTCAATTTCTTTTTTGAAAAAACTGAAAGTTAATCTGCCGCCCGATTTTGCAACGGACCGAAGACTTATTTTCGACATACCGGCAGAGGAAGTAACAAAGGCATCTGCTGTTGCAGCATCCCAACGGGACGACTCATTACGCCAGGGGGCGCTGCCCCCCATGAAAATTATTTTAGCACGGGCAACCGATGTACCAACTTATGTGGAGCATGGTGCCGCTGATATCGGGATTGTCGGAAGTGATTTGCTCGCCGAACAAATGCGAAACGTCTATGAGATGGTGGATTTGGATTTTGGCCATTGCCGCCTCGTCTTGGCGGAACCAAAAGAGAAAAAGGGAACGAAACGACTCAAGCCTCGCATCGCGACAAAGTATCCCAACATGACGGAGCGATATTTTTTGGACAAGGGAATTCCGATTGAGATTATTAAACTTTATGGCTCTATTGAGATTGCCCCATTGGTTGGATTAGCCGATCAGATTGTTGATCTATCGGAAACAGGAGAGACATTGAAGGCACAGGGGCTTGAAATTGTAGACACGATTGCCGAGTGCAGCGCCCGAATGATTGTGAATCGCGCCGCGTTCAAATTGGAATACCCGATGGTTTTCAATCTGATTGAAGCCATTAAGAAAGCGATCTAATGAAACAGACTTCAACAAAAGACGTAAAATTTACGACAGTCTTTCAGAAACTCGCAAATCGCCTTCCCGTTTCGGACGATACGGTTTCAGAAACCGCCCTCACGATTTTAAGGGAAGTGCGAAAAGAGGGGGATCGCGCAGTGATTCGCTACACAAAAAAATGGGATCGTCTGGATATCACGCCTGCGACGATGCGCGTTTCCGAGAAAGAGATTCAGGCGGCCTATCGTGATGTTCCGTCCGACGTTGTAAAAAGTCTAAGATATGCCGCCAATCGAATTCTCGCGTTTCATCGGCGACAGAAAGTTTCCGGGTGGACGATTTTAAAAGATGGAGTCAATCTCTCGCAGAGAGTTCATCCGATTGAGCGCGTTGGGCTTTATGTGCCCGGCGGAAAAGCGGCTTACCCATCGTCGGTGCTGATGAATGCAATTCCGGCCAAGGTGGCAGGATGTAAAGAGATTTGTATTTGCACTCCCGCGCAAGAGGGTATCATAAATCCTGCAACTTTAGTGGCGGCCGATATTGTCGGCATTTCTGAAATCTATCGAATTGGGGGTGTACAAGCGATTGGCGCATTGGCTTATGGCACGAAAACAATTCGACCTGTGTATAAAATTGTCGGACCGGGAAATCAATATGTGGCCGCAGCGAAACGATTGGTCTTTGGACAGGTGGATATTGATATGATTGCGGGGCCGTCGGAACTGGTTATTGTTGCCGATGAGAATGCAACACCTTCTTATTTGGCCTCCGATCTTCTTTCTCAAGCAGAACATGACGAAGAGGCGGTTGTTGTTTTGATAACCCCTTCCGAGACACTTGTAAAAAACCTGCTTCCCGAAATGAAGCGGCAGCAGGAAAATCTCCCTCGGAAAAAAATTATCGCTGCGTCACTTAAAAAACACGGCCTAATTATCATTACCTACGATCTTGCGGAAGCGGTGGGATTGGCAAATGAAATCGCCCCAGAGCATCTTTCGCTTTTTGTGAAGAACCCTCGCCGTTATTTAAAACAAATTGTGAATGCGAGTTCGGTTTTCTTGGGAGAGGATACGCCACAGTCGCTGGGCGATTATATTGCAGGGCCCAATCATGTTCTTCCCACTGGCGGCACGGCTCGGTTCTTCTCGCCGTTGTCGGTGGACGATTTTATCCGAAAAAGCAGTGTGACCGAGTATAGCCGTGCGGCATTAAAAAAGAGCGGGCATCATCTGATTCGGATTGCAGAGATGGAAGGCTTAACGGCCCATGCCAATATGGTCAAGATAAGGGTTGGCAGTTAAAATATGATTCGTCGCGCAAAAATAGAACGCAACACAAAAGAGACCCAAATTTCTGCAAATCTCACTTTAGATGGCGGCGGGGAGTCCCAAATCGAGACCCCGTTTCCATTTTTAAGTCACATGCTGTCTGGATTCACAAAACATGGCATTTTTGATCTAACCCTCTCTGCCAAAGGCGACACGGAGATTGACGATCATCATACGATTGAAGATATCGGAATTGTTTTGGGAGAGACCATTGGCAAGGCATTAGGTAACAAAGACAAGGTTAATCGGTTTGGATACGCAACGATTCCGTTGGATGAAGCGTTAGCGCAGGTCACGGTTGATCTTTCAGGCCGCCCTTTCTTGGTTTACAATGTGAAGATGCCTCGACGTAAAATTAAGGATTTTGATACCTACATGATGGAGCATTTTTTTCGTTCTCTTTCAGACCACGCTTTGATGACGCTTCATATCAATCTGCTCTATGGCAGTAACCCGCATCATATTCTGGAAGCGATTTTTAAGGCGTTTGGTCGAGCATTACACCAAGCCAGTCGGATCAATCCCCAGTTAAAAGGGGTTGCCTCTACCAAGGGAACTTTTTAGGGGTTCCCTTAAGCGAAAAGTTGATTTTTGTTTTGCGACTCATGTAGATTGTCTGGATCATACTCTAGGGTAAAAACAGTTTCCGGGCCGTTAGCTCAGTTGGTAGAGCAGCTGACTCTTAATCAGCTTGTCGCAGGTTCGATCCCCGCACGGCTCACCCTTTATATTTTAACGACAGGTTCAAAATAGCCATGTTGACAGACAAATTAACAGAAGGATTGACGTTCGACGATGTCGTCTTGATTCCCGCCCACTCGGAAGTCATCCCGCGCGACGTTTCACTAAAAACCCGCCTGACGCAAAGAATCGCTCTACAAATCCCCATTGTCAGCGCAGCGATGGATACTGTCACCGAGTCATCGCTTGCCATTGCACTGGCCCAAGAAGGGGGAATGGGCATTATCCATCGCGCAATGCCGATTGAATCGCAAGCGGCTGAAATCGAACGCGTGAAGAAATCGGAAAGCGGCATGATTGTGGATCCGATTACGATTTTGCCCAGTCAGTCCGTTGAGCAAGCACTTGTTTTAATGAATCGTTATCGCATCTCCGGCATTCCCGTGGTCATTGGGAAAAAGCTGGTTGGAATTTTAACGAACCGGGATCTTCGATTCGAAACGCGAATGAATCTGAAAGTCTCCGACGTGATGACCAAAGATAAGCTCATCACCGCGCCTGAAGGAACCACGCTGGAAGAGGCGCAAAAGATTCTTCATAAAAATCGGATTGAAAAACTACTGGTTGTCTCTGGGAATTTTGAACTCAAGGGACTCATTACCATTAAAGATATTAAAAAGAAAATTCAATATCCGCATGCCTGTAAAGATACGATTGGAAGGCTTCGCGTCGGCGGCGCCATTGGGGTCGGCGGCGACTCAAAAGAACGGGTGGACGCACTGATTCGTGCTGGAGCCGATCTGATTGTTGTGGATACGGCACACGGCCACTCCAAGCTGGTGCTTGAGTCAATTACGGCGATTCGGAAACAGTATCCGGAAGTCTCGATTATGGGCGGAAATGTGGCGACAGCCGAGGGAACCGTTGACCTCATTAAAGCGGGAGCTGACGCAGTCAAAGTTGGAGTGGGCCCCGGCTCCATTTGCACAACACGCGTGATTGCCGGAGCAGGCGTGCCTCAACTGACCGCTGTTGCTGATTGTGCAAAAGCGGCAAAAAAATATGATATTCCGATTATTGCTGACGGAGGGATTAAATTTTCTGGCGATATTACAAAGGCGATTGCGGCGGGCGCACATGCAGTGATGCTGGGCTCCTTGTTCGCCGGTACCGAAGAGTCTCCCGGAGAAACCATCTTATTGCAGGGCAGGAGCTACAAGGTCTATCGCGGCATGGGCTCTTTGGGCGCGATGGAAAAAGGGTCGGCTGATCGTTATTTTCAGGAAAAGACCTCGAAGAAATTGGTCCCGGAGGGAATCGAAGGGCGCGTCCCGTATAAAGGGCCGCTCTCTGCTGTTGTAAATCAACTCGTCGGCGGCTTGCGCGCCGGGATGGGCTACTGCGGCACAAAAACAATTGAAGAGTTAAGACGAAAGGGGAAATTTATCCGCGTCACCGCCGCTGGATTGCGAGAAGGCCACCCCCACGGCGTCATTATTACAAAAGAATCTCCGAACTACGGCACTGGCGGTGAAGACCTGCCGTAATCATATGTCCCTTCCGACCGAAAAAATCGTTATTCTCGATTTTGGTTCCCAATACACACAGCTGATTGCCCGCCGCATTCGGGAACTGCAAGTCTTCTCCGAAGTCGTTTCATACAACATTCCCCTCTCCGAACTGCTGTTGAAAAGCCCCTCCGGGATTATTCTTTCCGGAGGGCCAGCGAGTGTCTATGAAAAAAATGCACCGCTTTGTGATCGAGAAATATTCTCGTCAGGGATTCCCATATTAGGCATCTGCTACGGGATGCAATTGATGACCCACCTGCTGGGTGGCAAGGTGGAAAAATCGGCGCATCGCGAGTATGGCAAGGCAGGTATTACCGTTTCCGATACTTCCGATCTATTTTACACGATTGGCAAAACGACTCAGGTTTGGATGAGCCACTCTGATCAGGTCAAACGGCTTCCCAGTGGCTTTCAGCAAATCGCAACGTCCAACAATGCGCTCATCGCCGCGATGAAGGATCAAAAACGAGCACTTTTCGGGCTGCAATTTCATCCTGAAGTGACGCATACCGATTTGGGTCTTCGCATTCTCCAAAATTTTATTTATCAAATTTGTCATTGCAAGCCGATCTGGAACATGGGAGCGTTTCTTAAATTATCACAAGAAAACATTCAAGAAACCGTCGGAAAGGGAAAAGCCATCTCGGCCATTAGCGGCGGGGTGGACTCGTCTGTTGCCTCCGTCTTAGTAGGACAGGTGCTGGGAAAACAGCTCACGTCAGTTTTTGTGGATAACGGATTACTCCGGAAAAATGAGGCAAAATCAGTTTTGGAAATGCTTCGGAAGAAACTGGGCCTCAATATTCGTATGGTTGCTGCAAGCGATCTGTTTCTGACAAAACTTGTACGTGTCACTGATCCAGAAAAAAAGAGAAAGATCATCGGCAAACAATTTATTTCTATCTTTGAGGCCGAGGCTAAAAAAATACCCGGGAGTTCGTTTTTGGTTCAAGGAACCCTATATCCGGACGTAATTGAATCGGTGTCTCATCGCGGCCCTTCTGCAACCATTAAGACCCACCACAACGTGGGTGGATTGCCGAAACGCATGCGTCTCAAATTAATCGAGCCGCTTCGGCTTCTTTTTAAGGACGAGGTACGAAAGCTAGGTGCCGAGATGGGCATTCCAGAGGTGCTCTTAAAGCGGCATCCCTATCCGGGACCTGGGCTCGCCGTTCGTATTTTAGGCGAGGTGACAAAAGCGCGGCTCGAAACGCTGCGCGACGCGGACGCCATTATCGAGGAAGAGATTCGCGCGGCCAACCTCTATCACTCCCTCTGGCAGGCGTTTGGCGTCTATCTTCCAATTCGAACGGTCGGTGTGATGGGCGACGAACGAACCTATCAAGACGCGATTGCGATTCGTGCGGTCACCAGTCTAGACGGAATGACCGCCGATTGGGCAAAAATTCCGTATGAGACGCTGCAAGCCATCTCAACACGAATTACAAATGAGGTGAAAGGAATCAATCGAGTCGTGTATGATGTCTCGTCGAAACCACCCTCCACCATCGAATGGGAGTAGAGGCAACGTGCCCCAGCGAGCTTGACAACTCCCGTTGGTCGTTGTAGAAATGGGAGCAACATGCTCCGGTGAGATTGACGACTCCATTTCGTCGCTTTAGAAGTTAGTATTTGTTATAACGAAAGATAGAGGAACTTATGCCATATAAAATTCGACCCGCTCAAAAAAAACAGACCCTTCCTCATAAAGTAGAAGCGCTTAGAGAAAAATACAAAACTGCAATCGCGCCGGCTTCCAGACGGCCAAAATTAACGTCCAGTATTATTGCACTCTTAGTCATCACACTGATTTTTGTTCCAGCCTATTCGTTTTTCAAACGCCACAATGAGACAAAGGCCTGGGACATGGAACGGGAAGCATCACGATTTTTTTATGAGAAGCCAACGCCCCTTTCCGAAGCGGATAAAAAAGATCCGTCCAAGAAAGAAGAGAGCCAGAGCGAGCGATGGCAAAAGGCCGCTTCGCTCTATGATGAAGTGAGTCGCCGCTATTCCAGTACTCAGGCGGCAGCCATTGCTCAATATAATGCAGGCAATGTTTATTTTGATTTAGAAAAGTATGACATGGCAGAACAACGATATCTTGCGTTCCTGAAAAAACAGAGTAATCGAAAAGACCTCATTCCAATGGTTCATCTTCGACTGGCCTATCTCTACGAAAAAAAGAAAGACAATGCAAAGGCGTTGGATCACCTTCGCGTTGCTTATGAAGCGGAAGGGGGCTTAAGCCAAGATCAAGCCGGTTTTGAAAAGGGAAATTTACTGGAAAAAATGGGAAACAAGAAGGATGCAATGACCGAATATAAAGCGGTCTCTCAGAAATTTACAGACTCTCCCTGGGGGGCAGAGGCTGCCGCACGCTTGGCAATGCTTGATCCGGCTTCTGCCACCTCGATGACGACCTCCACACGAATGCAAGGGGCTAACGTGATGCAGCAACAGCAAGGAATGCCTGGGATACCGGGGGCTGTGACATCTCTTCCTCCAGGAATGACCCCGCCGCCACGGCCGCCGCAATCGGTACTCCCGGCGTTGCCAATGAACGTCAAACAACCAATTGCCCCGATGCCGTCCATGCCGATGCCAAAAGCCATAACGATGAAACCCCCGGTACCAGCTGCAATTTCGGTTGTTCCCGCTGCTGCTGCCCCTTTGACTGTCGCGCCTTCGACTGCTGTCCCAGCGGCGGCAACGCCACCGTCAACGTCTACGCCGATTCCGCTAGAAATCACGCCGGAGATGTTGAAGATGCTGCGTGAAAAGGGAAGCCTGACCATTCCGTTGCCGCCATCGGCTGTTTCTACCGAGGCTCCGGCACCAACACCTGCTCCTCCGGTTACCCAAAAAGAACCTGAAGTCGCTAAGCCGGTTGAAACACCTAAGGCAGAAACGCCTCCAGCCGATCCAAAACAATAATGGATTGATCATTCCCCTCTTTTAGAGAGGTGTCCGAAGGACAGGGTGTTTTTTGATGGACTGAATGGTTTCAATCCAGTCGGCGACATTCGCCGTGATATCCCCGGCGAGAGCCGAGATGGCAACCACCCCATCGGCACCAGCAGAAAAAAGATCGGGCAAGTGCGACTTTTTAATCCCCCCAATTGCATAAAGAGGAATCTGAACCTGTTTCTTAACATCGGCAATGGCATGCATTCCAACAGGCATTTTTACATCCACCTTGGTTACTGTCCTAAAAATAGGGCCAAAACCAATATAGTCTGCTCCGTCCGATTCAGCACGAATCGCTTCTTCAACGCTGTGCGTCGAAATCCCAATAATCGCGGACTTTCCCAACAGTTTCCGCGCAGCAAAAATGGGAAGATCATCTTGTCCTAAGTGAACCCCATCGGCCAAAACCGCCAACGCCAAGTCGGTCTGATCGTTGATAATGAGCGTGACACCGTGTCGCAAGGTAATCTCACGGAGCTCTTTTGCATTTTCATACAAACGATTCCTGGAATTTACTTTATCACGATATTGAATGAGCTGTGCGCCTCCGGCAATGGCCTGTTCTACAACATTAAAGATGGAAAGCGGCAAAGACCCTGGTCTCTCAAGAACAGGGTCCGTGACGAAATAGAGTGGAAACATAATTAGGAAGCGGGGGAGGGTTCAACTGGCAAAGAAGCAGCGGCGGCAAAAAATTCTTCAATATAACGCGTCGAATAACGGCCATTGAGGAAGACCTGATCCTCAAATATCTTCCGATGAAGCGGCAGCAGTGTTTTAATCCCAACGACCTCAAATTCGGAAAGGGCTGCCTTCATCTTGGTAATCGCCAAGTCACGATTATCGGCATGAACAATGAGCTTTGCAATCATGGGATCATAATGCGGGGTGATCTGAATCGGCATCATTAAAGCGGTGTCCACACGAACGCCAGGGCCGCCGGGCAGATGAAACGACGAGATCGTTCCAGGAGACGGAGTGAATTTCTCAGGGCACTCGGCGTTAATGCGGCACTCGATACTATGCCCCGTACATTTCACCTGACTTTGTTTGAACTCCAAACTACGGCCTGCCGCAATTTTAATCTGCTCTTTCACCAGATCAATCCCAGAGACCAACTCCGTCACGGGATGCTCCACCTGAATGCGCGCGTTCATCTCAATAAAATAAAACTCTTTCTCAAAAAGAAACTCAACCGTTCCGGCATTCACATAATGGGTCGCCCGCACCGCATCCAATGCAGCCTTCCCCAAATCACGCCTCAATTTTTCGTCCACAATTGGAGAGGGGGATTCTTCAACAATCTTCTGATGACGGCGCTGGATAGAGCAATCGCGTTCCGGGAAAAAAACCGCCTTTCCTTTTTCGTCGGCTAAAACCTGAACCTCAATATGTCTCGGCTCAAGAAAATATTTTTCAATATAAACTGTTTCATCCCCGCAAACTGATCTGCCTTCCGCACGAGCCGTTTTTAAGTGCGCACTTAACTCTTCCTCTTTGTAGACGACACGAATACCGCGCCCACCGCCGCCGGACACCGCTTTGATAATGACCGGATAGCCAATTCGCCGGGCGACCTCAATCGCTTCATCGTCGGAAGAGACGGCACCGTCGCTGCCGGGCACAACGGGCAGCCCCGCTTTCTTCATGACTTCGCGGGCCTTCACTTTATTTCCAAGCAATCGAATGGCGTCTGCGGAAGGGCCGATAAATTTCACCCCAACCGATTCACACACCTCGGCAAAATGGGAATCTTCAGCCAGAAAGCCATAGCCGGGATGAATCGCTTCAGCGGAGGTTAACTCAGCCGCGCTTAAAATATTGGGAATATTGCGGTAAGAACGAGTGGCATCTGCAGGCCCAACACAGATTGCTTCATCGGCTAATTTAACATGAAGCGCGTTCCGATCGGCTTCGGAATAGATGGCAACGGTACGGACACCTAGCTCGCGGCACGCGCGGATGATGCGAACTGCGATTTCTCCTCGATTGGCAATGAGAATTTTTTTAAACATTTTGGAAGCAGGCCGCTAGACAGAAGGTTCTATCTTAAAAAGCGGCTGGCCAAACTCAACCGAAGACTTGTCGTCCACACAAATTACAGCAAGCGTTCCCGAAAGATCAGACTCGATCTCATTCATCAGTTTCATCGCCTCGACAATACAAAGGGTCTGCCCCTTCTTAACGAAGTCGCCCACCCTGACATAAGGATCGGCCTCCTGGGAATGTGCCGCATAAAATGTCCCAACAATCGGGGAATGGACAACAATGAGATGATCGTTCGGCTCTGTTATAGGCGTTTTTGAAACCGGGGAACGAGAGGAAGACCCCACAACCTCCAAGGGATTCTCTTTTTGGACCGCGGGGGCGGAAACGGTCGGCACAAACGAGGCTTCATGATACGCATTCGGAACTTGTATTGTTGTTGGCCCTGGCTCTTTCCGTATACGAATCCTGCGCCCATCCTCCTCGACCTCAATCTCGGTCATTGCAGTCTCTTCCAGTAGTTTAATGAGCGATTGTATTTCTTTTAAGTCCATTTTGAATTACCGCACCCGCTCAACGTACGCACCGGACCGGGTGTCCACTCTAATAACGGTTCCCGACTCAATATAAAGCGGAACCTTCACCTCACCGCCTGTTTCTAACTTCGCAGTCTTTGTCCCACCCGTTGCCGTATCCCCACGAATCCCCGGCGCGGTGTCCGTAATCGTCAGCTCGACAAAGTTAGGAAGATCCACGCCAATCGCCTTTCCCTTATAAAATAAAATCTGTGCAATCATATTCTCTTTGAGGAAATTTTTGGCTGGGCCAATTTGATCGGCCATCAGAAAAATCTGCTCATATGATTCTGTGTCCATGAAGTGGAATTCTTCTCCTTGCAGATAAAGAAATTGCATCCCGCGGTCTACCACGTCGGATAGTTCAAACTTTTCCCCCGACCGGAAAGTCCGTTCCAACGTATTGCCCGTTTTTAAGCCTCTCAACCGTGTTCGGGTAAACGATCCGCCTTTCCCCGGCTTGACATGCTGAAAATCAACAATTTGATACGGCTCTCCGTCCACCTCAATCTTCACTCCGCCCTTAAAATCTGGTGTTCCAATCATCTTAATCCCTTATAATTCCTCAATAAATCCAGCTGCTTCCCGTTTCATAAAAAACCGACCCTTCCCCATATTCTTTTCCGATTTCGCCCCAAGAAGAAGGAAATAGTCATCGTTTATTTTTTTAATGATAATCGTAATTGTTTCGGTGATGACCGTTACTTCCTGCGACAAGCCCAAATCCATAGAGACAGAGGCTTTATCAGCGGCTTTTACAAAAGCGCTATATTCAGCAACCACTGAGGTAATATCAAAATCAGGATCAACCCGATGCTCCTGAATAAGAATCCCTTCGCTATCCACAATCGCAACCCCCAACAGGTCATCTACTTTTCCTGCAATTCTTTCCAGTCCATCCCTAAAACTCATCTCGCCATTACTCCCTTCTCTTGAATAGAAACAAGCCACTCCCTTAAGCGCATCAAATACAGAGCGTTGGGATTGTACGCTGTCTGTTCGGTAAATACCAGAGGGTCTTCGAATCGTTCCTCTACGATCTCTGCAATGGGAGAAGCCTTTGGCATCTCTAATTCCAATGCAGGGAATGTCAATTCTGAAATTTCGGCAACACTTTCCGCCTCTGATTGATCCTCCTCCACGACAATGGCTGGCTCTGCCGACTTGAAGTCAAGCGGCGACGTTTCTAATACCGGCTCCATTGTTTCAGCAAAAGAGGGGGCGATCAACTCCTCGAAACTGGGATTTGTCACCTCTTCATCAATCGTGTAAGACTGCAATGGTTCTTCCATCGCACCAAAATCAATCGGCGGAAAGGCAGGCACTGGTATCGGAGCATCCGGAGCAAATATGTGCGGTGCGACAGGAGCGATAACTTCAGAGAAGGAAGGAAGCGTTCGTTCCTCCTTATAGGAAATCTCCTCCTCGACTAAAGCCAAAACCTGTTTCATCTCCTTATCATAAGGGTCAATCGCCAAGCCTTTGCTGCAGACGTGAATGGCCTCATCCAATTTGCCTTCCTGTTGACACAAAGAGGCCAGTTTTTTGTAAGCCAGCACATTTTGAGGATGAAGCCGAATCACCTCTTCAAATTCTTTTTTCGACTTGGCAGTCTTTCCCTCGCGTTGATAGGTCTTTGCCAACATCATCCGAGCGGCGACATAGGTGGGATGGTGTCTCAATCCTTCGGTCAAAACGACAATGGCTTCGTGCGGCTGGTTCAAACGTAAATACTCATCTGCAAGCGGGACAAACAGACGGGCAGTAGGATTAGCCGCCAACTTTTCTGTCAAACGTAAAATCGCAGAGGAACACTCTTTTTCATTCATGACGGACATCTCTTCCCACCAGATCATATCAGAAAATTAGGCTAGAAAGTCAAGAAAGTGAGCGACTGTACCGTGTACCCAAGACGCGGCCAGGACATTCCGGTTCCTTGACTTTTATCTAAATTGCCCCATAAAATGAAGACTTATTATGCCTAATACAAAATCAATCGGCTTATTCAAAGCGGCACAAAAAGTCTTAGTCGGCGGGGTGAACTCCCCCGTGCGTGCCTTTCGCGGGGTGGGCGGAGACCCGCTTTTCGTTAAGCGGGCCAAAGGAAGCAAAATCACTGATGCTGACGGGAATAAACGCATTGACTATGTTCTTTCGTGGGGGACCGCTATTTTGGGCCATGCCCCTAAAGGCGTAACCGATGCGATTATCAAGGCAGCAAAAGAAGGGACTAGCTTTGGGGCCTCCACAGAGGCCGAAATCACGCTCGCAGAAAAGGTCATTTCTGGATTCCCCACTATCGAGCAGATTCGATTTGTGAACTCCGGGACGGAGGCCACCATGAGCGCGATTCGGCTAGCCCGCGGATTCACAGGCCGCACCAAGATTATTAAATTTGAAGGATGTTACCACGGCCATGCCGACTCGCTTTTGGTCAAAGCCGGATCGGGGGCGACCACATTGGGAACCCCGGATTCCGCCGGTATCCCGCCGGATCTCGCTCGCGATACAATTGTCCTTCCATTTAACAATCTATCTGCCGTTCAAAAAACAGTCATGGAAATTGGCAATCAAATTGCCTGCGTGATTGTCGAGCCAGTGCCGGGCAATATGGGAACGATTCTCCCCTCCGATGGTTTTCTTCCGGGATTGCGGGAGTTGACGCGTCCTTTTGGCATTGTTCTGATTTTTGATGAGGTGATGAGCGGGTTCCGATTTTTATATGGTGGCGCGCAAACCAAATATGGCGTACGACCTGACCTCACCTGCCTTGGAAAGATTATCGGCGGGGGACTGCCGGTTGGGGCATTTGGCGGAAAAAGAGAAATCATGGAAAAATTGGCGCCGCTGGGCCCGGTCTATCAAGCGGGAACCCTTTCTGGAAATCCGTTGGCAATGGCGGCTGGGATTGCTGCGCTCCATCCATTACAAAATCCAAAATACTACGAGCAGTTGGAGTCGCGTTCAGCAATGCTTGAGGCCGGACTTTACGACGCGGCACAAAAGGCACGATGTCCGGTGCAGATTAATCGGTGCGGCTCGCAAATGACCCTCTTTTTTAACGAGTCAAAAGTGGTAGATTACCAAACTGCGTTGCAATCAGACAGAACCTTATTCTCTCAATTTTTTCATCATCTGCTTCAAAACGGCGTTGCCCTTCCCCCATCGCAATTTGAGGCCTTTTTCGTTTCCAGTGCGCATACCAAAGCCGACATTCAAAAAACGATTGTTGGGGCAGCGGGCGCGTTTAAGAAAATTTCTGCACGTAAAAAATGACCCCGCCGCCTGACAGAAGAACAGAACACAGAAAAGGCCGAAACACGATCTACGAGCCGACTGCCGATCCGAATTCAGAAGAGTTTGGAGATGTTGAGGCGGAGATGGAGGGGCTGCCGGCCAATCAATGGGCCGTACAGTGGGGCGATCTCATGATGACGATGTTCATTTTTTTTGCCATGTTATATGTCTATGAGGTTGCAGAGAGAGACCCCAAGGAGGCCTTTCGTGTTGATAATACGGCAAAAACGGCGGCAAAAATGTCGGTACAGCCTGACCCCAATGCGGCCAAGCTTCCGACCGTTGATCCGAATAATCAGAAACTCCCAATCACGGGGCCTCCGGACCCTAACGCCTCCGGCCTGACCCCAGAGCAAATTTTGGAGCTCAGCGAAAGAGCCGCGAAGGATACCAATATTAACGATGTGGAAGTGGTGCTTCAGGATGATAAAACGGTGAAGATTAGTTTAAGCGGGCCGCTCCTTTTTGATTTGGGCAGCGCAGAGTTACGGTCTGAGACTGTTGAGTTCCTTGGAAAGGTTGCGATGGTTTTGTCCAGAACAGGAAACGAGGTGCATGTCGTCGGGCATACGGATAATTTTCCGATTCACAGCGATCAATTTCCAACCAATTGGGAGCTTTCGGTCGTTCGGGCATCAAGGGTTGCGCGGCATTTGATTGAGCAAGGGCCGCTTGCGCCAGGGCGTTTTACGGTAATGGGCAATTCGTTATACAGACCTATTGAGCCGAATATCAACCCGGAAAGCAAGCAGAAGAACAGACGAGTCGAAATTATCATTACGAGAAAGGTCTATCAGGAAGCAGTCGGTTTTTAGAGGACCTCAGAGAGGAAAAACAATGGGTTGGAAAAATATTTTAGTCGTCATTATCTGTAGCGTGATTTTCGTTCTTGGCGTGGCTTCAGAAAAAGGGGGAAGTCTTTACTTCAACCTCAATAGTCTGATTTTTGTCGTAACGGGAACGGTTGGCGCTGCATATCTTAGTTATCCATTCATTAGAATTAAATATGCACTGGTTGTTGCGAAAAATGCCTATTTTTCAGAACTCCCGTCCGAACAGGAGATTGTCACTTCGCTCCTTGATTTTTCGTTAAAGAGCCGATACGAGGGGCTGTTATCTCTCGAAGATACGGTGAGTCAGACGACCAATCCGTTCCTGAAGGACGCGATGTCGATGCTGGTGGACGGCCGGACTGGGGATGAGATTAAAGATTTTCTGAATATTGAGATGACTTTTTTCAGACAGCGGCGGGAGCAGAGCGAACGCGTTTTCCGAGAGATGGCCATTACCGCGCCAGCGTTTGGACTGATTGGAAGTGTGATTGGTCTCATGGGGATGTTGGCAGGCATTGGGGATGTCGGGGTGATTATTCGGACGATCCCAATCGCCTTAACCGCAACGCTTTATGGGATATTATTTAATAATTACTTAATTACGCCAATCGCTGAAAAAATGCATACCCGCACGCAAGAGGAGCTTTTTTTATTAAAACTGATTATGAGCGGCACGATTGCGATTAGCAACGCGCAAAATCCTTATGTACTCGAGAAGAAACTGAGCGCATTCATGTCTCCTTCCATTCGCACAGAAATGGAACAAAGTTTCAAGGAACTGCGAAAACAATATTTAAAATTCAGGGTACAAGATGGTAACGCGTAAGCACACTCATCCTTAAAGGAGGGGCACTCTTTTTTCTCTTGCAGAATATTCAATGACCGTCACCGCTTGGTGCAGCCGCTGAAGACGTGTGTTTCGTTTCCTAATCAAGAGCGTGTCATTCGTCGGAAAGATTTCTGCGCGAATTTCTTTCTGTGTTTTTCTCAAGAACTGATGTAGTGTTTTGTAATTATCCTGATTAAATCGTTTTAAAAATTGCGGATTCAGCGTGACAAATCCTTCCGCAACATCTTTTGCAATTGCCGAAAGCGACCGCCCGTTAATCTGATTTTCTGCCATCAAGAAAGCCCGTTAATACAGTAGCGTTATTATGATACCCCATTTAACAAAGATGTCAATTTTTTATTAACCGTCTCAACCAGATGGCCAGGAAGACAAGGAACCAAATCCCTTTTCCTATCCCAATTGCTTCATCTCGTTTGCGAGAATCGTGTTGATCAGTGATTGATACCTAACCGTTGTGATTTGTTAAACGGTTAGGTATTGAACTTAGGAAGAAAACGCTTGACACCGCTGATCCAATTAGAATAAGATCAGAATATCTAGGATGTCGGTTGGGGTAATGGCCTTCTGTCCTGGAAAATATAAATAAAATCCGTTTCAAAATAATGAATACAGCTGTTTATACCAAGAAGGCACAGCCGCCTCTTATATTCACAAGAGATTATCTTGCTCTTGTTGTTTTCCTTACTTTTCTGGCCGTTAGTCTGGTCGGAATGCCCGTTTTTATCTATTTCTATGATTTTTCGTGGGTAGACTGGACGCTCTTTTTTGTTTTTTACATGATAACAGGCCTTGGCATCACGGTCGGCTATCATCGGTATATTTCCCATCGCAGCTTTACAGCAAAGACGCCGGTTAAAATTGCTCTCTTAATTGCCGGTGCATGGGCAATGGAAAATTCGGCTCTCAAGTGGTGTTCGGATCATGTCCGCCATCATGCAAAGGTTGATCAGGAAGAGGACCCTTATAATGCCAAAAAAGGATTTTGGCATAGCCATATCCTCTGGATCTTTACAAAAAGCCCCTACGCCAGCGAAAAATATTTAGCTCCTTTTCGAAAAGATGAATGGATCATGTGGCAACATCATTATTATCTCCCCATTCTATTGTCAGGGTTTATTATCCCGTCAGTTATTGGGTATCTTCATCGCGGATGGATCGGCTTTGTCAGTGCGCTTTTGCTTGCTGGCATATTTCGCGCCTTCTTGGTACTGAACTCCACGTTCTGTATTAATTCGATCTGTCATATTTGGGGAAAGCAACCTTATAGTGATCTGAATAGCAGCCGGGACAGCGGGTGGATTTCTCTTGTGACGTTTGGAGAAGGGTATCACAATTATCATCATGCCAATCCACGCGATTATAGAAACGGCCCCGTGTGGTACAACTTTGATCCTTCCAAATGGCTCATTTTCTGCTTGTCTCTTGTTGGACTAACCAAGACAGACCCAGCGTCTTAAAAAAGCTTCTCCAAAAAGTTTGTCATTCCGGCATGGTTCTAGCCGGAATCCAGCATTTTCCAAAGTTGCTTAAATCTGGATACCGGCCTTCGCCGGTATGACGGAAATTTATGGACTAACGGAAAAAGATGTTACGGGAACTTCGACTACACCACTACGCCATCATTGATAATCTTTCTATCTCCTTCTCCGAGGGCCTGAATGTTATCACAGGCGAGACGGGTGCGGGGAAATCCATTCTGGTTGAAGCGTTAGCACTTCTTCTGGGAGAACGCGCAGACGTAAATTTTGTCCGCGACGAATCAGATGAGGCAATTTTAGAGGGATACTTTGACTCCTCAACACAATCTTCTGATCTCTACGAAAATGATCCTGACGGCTTGATTGTTAGACGAATCCTATCCAAATCAAAAAGCCGAGCTTACCTGAATGGTGCTTTGGCAACAATTTCTACTTTGAAACAGGTTGGGCAGTCTCTTGCCGAAATCCATGGACAACATGATCAATACCAACTGATGAATCCCGACTATCCGCTCCTGACATTAGACGCTTACGGAAAACTTTTAGAACAACGATCTGACTTTTTAGCCCAATTTCAAGAGTATTCTCATCTCTTAAATGAAATCGCCGATCTTAAAAAAGAGCTTTATGAAAAAGAGGGGGAGGCCCGCTCCCGCCAGAAAGATTTTATTTCATACCAACTTTCCGAGATTTTTGAGGCGGATTTAAAGCCTGGAGAGGAAGAGTCTCTAGAAAAAGAAGATTTTGGGTTTAAAAACCGAGAGACTATTTTATCAGCTGTAGAGCAGGGATACGCGACGCTTTCTGAAGAGGGTGGGGTTCTAAGCCAAATTGGAACGATTGAGCAATCATTGAGGAGCCTTCAAGAAGCAACAAGAGATGCAGAGGCTGAGCGCCAACTGCTGGATACGGCAAAAATACACCTCAAAGAATTGGCAGTTCTCTTTCGGGATCGCTCTTCCAGCATATCATACGATGAAGAGCGACAAAAGATCGTTACGGAGCGAATTTATTTTATTCAGAAAATGAAGAAAAAATATGGCGGTAGCACCACTGGCGGCGGATCCGTTGAGGCGACTTTAGCCTTTGAGAGTCAGCTCAAAGACAAGCTACTGCGGTTATCAGAACGCGAGATGCGGTTGCCTGAACTAGAAAAATTGCTAGAAGCCATCACAGAGCAATTGACAACAAAGGCCCAACACCTCTCAAAAAAAAGAAAGGAGACGATAGGCCGATTCGAGAAAAAAGTAAAGGAAGAGTTAGACGCGCTGGGAATGGAGAAAACACACTTTAAGATTGCTGTTGGGGAAAAACCCATTTCGCAAGATGGCATAGACCAAGTTTCGTTTCTGATTGCTCTGCCAGGAGAATCTCCAAAGCCCATTTCAAAAGTTGCATCCGGCGGAGAGTTATCGAGAATCATGTTGGCAATCAAAGTGGCGTTAGCTGATATTGACCCGGTTCCGACGTTTGTATTTGATGAAGTGGATGCGGGGATTGGCGGAGCCGTTGCTGAACGAATTGGCAAACGACTGGTGAAACTTTCAAAAGCACATCAAGTGTTTTGTATCACGCATCTGCCGCAAATTGCCCGCTTTGCCGATCATCATTATCTGGCAGAAAAAAAGACAGACGAAAAACGAACAACAACGACGGTCAAGAAATTATCCAAAGACGAACGGGTTTTAGAACTGGCCCGTATGTTAGGCGGTGTCGAGATGACCGATGCGACGCTCCGCCACGCAAAAGAGCTGGGAAATTACAAGTCGGATGAAGATTAGGTGTTGCGTACCGCGTTATGGTTCGCGCAGCAGCGGGGAATTAAGAGGAGTCTTCTACGCGATCGAAATTGGTCGGACAATTCCGAGTACCGCGTAGTAGGTTTCTAGAGGCGTCCTTTTTACCAGATGGAACAGAGTAGCTCACCGCCGACTTTTGATTGCTTGGAACTTTTCTGGGTCATCAGCCCCTTTGAGGTAGACAGGATGGAAATCCCAATACCGCCCTTTACTTTCGGAACATCATCCCACTTAACATAGACGCGTCTGCCCGGCTTGCTGATTCTGGATAAGCCAACAATAACAGACTCACCGCGAGCCACATATTTCAGAAAGACTGTTAAATCTTTCTTGCCATCGGTCTCCGTCACCTTATAGTCCCGGATAAAATCCTCTTCCTTCAGAATACGTGCCACTTCCTGTTTTAGATTCGAATGTGGAAGAATTAGGCCCTTGTGCTTTCGCATCACAGCGTTTCGCACCCTCGTCAGCATATCGGCTATTGGATCGGTCATACTCTCTCTATTACCAGCTTGATTTCGTAACGCCTGGAATCTCTCCCTTTAGACTTAACATACGGAAGCAGATTCGACACATCGTAAATTTTCTCATATATCCATGAACACGGCCGCACAAAAGACAGCGATTATATTTTCTTGCCGAAAACTTCGGAACTCTTTTTGACTTAACGATAATTGCTGTTCTTGCCATACCCTATCCTTTTCCCTCTTTCCTAAACGGGAATCCCATATATTTTAACAACGCCTTCCCTTCATTATCATTTTCTGCAGTCGTCACAACCGTAACATCCATACCATGAATTGCGCCAACCCCTTCATAGTGAATCTCTGGGAAAATCAACTGCTCTTTTAAGCCCAGCGTATAATTGCCCTTCCCATCAAATGCGGCAGGAGAAATCCCCCGAAAATCACGAATTCTCGGTAAGGCTGCATGTAAAAGTCGCTCGAGAAACTCGTACATATGAGATCTTCGCAACGTCACTTTACACCCAATTGCAATTCCCTCTCGCAGCTTAAACCCGGCAATGGACTTTTTCGCCCGCGTCACAATCGGCTTCTGCCCGGTAATGTTGGTCATCTCTATCACTGCCGCTTCCAACATCTTTGCGTTTGCCGTCGCCTCTCCCATTCCGACATTCACAACCACCTTCTCAATTTTTGGAATCTGCATCACATTTTTGTACTGAAATTCCTTTTTTAATTGAGGAACAACTTCACTAATATATTTCTCTTTTAGAGAAGCAATTCGATTTTGTTTTACCACTTTTACAGCCATTTTATGATCTTTTCAGCCGAAGCCTTCCCTTTATTCTTTATCTAAAATCTCATCGCAACGGTGACAAATCCGAACCTTCTTCCCATCAGGAAGAACATTCGTCTTAATACGCGAAGGCTTGTCACATTTTTTGCAAATGATCATCACATTCGAGATTTGAAGAATCCCTTCTCTCTCTACAATGCCACCCTTTTGGTTTTTTTGAGTCGGCCTCGTGTGCTTCTTAATCATATTGATCTGCTCCACCAATACGACATGACGCTCGCGATTCACTTGCAGGATTTTCCCCTCTTTTCCCTTGTCGCGACCCGAAAGAACACGGACAAAGTCCCCCTTCTTTAGGCTTGTTTTCGTGAGTGAAACCTCTTTTTTTAATTTACTAATCATAAAACCTCAGGTGCAAGAGAAATAATTTTTGTAAACTTCTTTTTTCGAAGCTCACGCGCAACCGGACCAAAAATACGGGTACCCACCGGCTCGCCTTGTGTATTAATCAAGACGGCAGCGTTTTGATCAAACTTAATGTAAGATCCGTCGTCTCTTTTAATCTCTTTCTTAGTGCGAACAATAACTCCCCGGACCACCTCCCCTTTTTTAACGGAGCCTTGTGATGAGGCCTCTTTCACCGCTGCGACAATAATATCGCCCACTGCGGCATAGCGCTTCTTAGAGCCCCCCTTCACATGAAAACACATCACTTTTTTTGCTCCAGAGTTGTCTGCAACCTGAAGCATCGTATAAATCTGTACCACTTAGACCTCCGACGCCTTTTCTAAAATTTCCAAAACAACCCACCTTTTTCTTGCACTGAGCGGCCGAGTCTCAATAAATTTGACACGATCCCCAAGATGACAAGCATTTTCAGCGTCATGCGCCATAAATGTGGTTGCACGTCTTAAATATTTCCCAAAACGAGGTTCTTTTACAATCCGCTCCACAGAGATGACAACTGTTTTGTCACTCTTGTCTGAAATGACATTCCCGACATATTCTTTTCTTTTTTTCAACACCACTACGACCCTTTTTTATTGGAATTTATTTTTCTAAAAGTAAGAACGCGCGCAATATCACGGCGAACCGCACGAATTCCCATCGCGTTTGGAGACTGCCCCATCTTCTTCTGAAACCGTAGATTAAACAGTTCCTTGCGTAAGGCCTTCTCCTTCTCAGCAAGGTCTAAAAGCTCCATTTCTTTTAACTCATCTGCTTTCATGAAATTTTCCTAAATCGCGCTTCTTAATACGAATTGTGTCCTAATCGGAAGTTTATAAGAAGCCATATCCAGCGCCTTCTTTGCAATCTCAGGGGTCACCCCTTCCATCTCATAAAGAACACGCCCGGGCTTCACAACGGCGACCCAATATTCTACCATACCCTTCCCTTTTCCCATACGTGTTTCAGCAGGTTTTTTAGTAATTGGCTTATCCGGGAAGATCCGAATCCAGACTTTTCCACTTCGCTTTACAAATCGTGTAATTGCAATACGGGCGGACTCAATTTGTCGTGAAGTAATTCTTCCAGGTTCCATCGCTTTCAGACCAAACTCACCGTAGCTGACCTCTCCACCGCGAAGGGCAGACCCCCTCATTCGGCCTTTCATCATCTTTCTGTATTTTACTTTTTTGGGCGCAAGCATGTTTTATCCTACTACAACAAATTATATCCTTAAAAACGATTCTACCCTATGGATCTCAACTTGGTATTCCCAATCGACTTCTCAGGAATATAGTCTCCCTGATAAATCCAAACCTTCACACCAATCTGTCCCATCGTCGTTGCTGCTTCTGCCAGACCAAAAGCAATCTTTGCTCGCAACGTATGAAGCGGAACGCGACCCTCTCGATACCACTCTTTTCGTGCAATCTCGGAGCCAGCCAATCGGCCTGCACAACGAACCTTAATACCCAAGACCCCCATACGCATTGCAGAGGCGACCGCTTTTTTCATAACACGACGGTAAGCAACCCTTTTTTCCAACTGAAGCGCAATATTCTCGGAAATAAGCTGCGCATCCATCTCCGGCCGTTTAATCTCTTTAATATTGATCTGGATCTGTTTTTGTGTCATTACCTCCAAATCGGCCTTCATCTTATCCACCTCAGCCCCTTTTCTGCCAATAATAATTCCAGGGCGCCCCGTTGCAATCGTCACCTTAATCTGATTTCCAGCGCGCTCAATCTCAACATTGGATACCCCCGCCTGATAAAAGCGCGCTTTTACAGCCTTGCGAACTTTAATATCTTCATGAAGAAACTTTGCATAGTCTTTCTGAGCAAACCAGAGAGATGACCATGTCGCACTGTAACCTAACCGAAAACCAACTGGATGAACTTTCTGACCCATAACTATCCTTAATTTTTCTTCGCGAGTGTACGCGCCGCACGCGCTGATGCCTTCTTTTTCAAAGACGAATCGTTCTTTTCAGACAAAACCAATGTAATGTGGCTCATTCTTTTCCGAATCATAAATGCACGACCTCTTGCACGTGGCTGTGTCCGCTTCAGGACTGGTGCAACATCAACCATGGCCTTAGAAATCCACAACGAGTCTGCATCTCCCATCTCCTTTTGAGAGGCATTTGCAACAGCGGAGGCCAAAACCTTAGAGAGCACACGTGCCGCATGGCGTGTAGTAAATTTCAAAATATTCAAGGCTTCCTGTGCCCCTTTTCCGCGAATAATATCAATAACAAATCTGACCTTACGCGGCGCCATTCCACAATACTTCAAAATGGACTTTGCTTCTTTTAGTTTATTTTCTTCCATAAT
>JBBTNS010000011.1:0-3101 GCA_038067655.1 Nitrospirota bacterium | reverse complement strand
GCCATGCCCCTTGAAAAACCGAGTGGGCGAAAACTCACCTAACTTATGTCCCACCATATTCTCTGTCATAAAGATCGGAATAAATTTCTTTCCATTATGAATGGCCAGTGTATGCCCAATCATTTCTGGAATAATGGTTGACCGTCGAGACCACGTCTTAATTAACTTTTTTTCATTGGCATCATTCATCTTAACGATCTTCTTCAATAAATGATCGTCAATAAACGGCCCCTTTTTAACTGACCTCGGCATAAATGCTCCTAATTTCTCCGCTTCACAATAAAGGCATCGGTATATTTCCGACGACGCGTCTTAAATCCTTTTGCCAACTGGCCCCACGCAGAAACCGGATGCGGATTCCCCTGGCCGGACTTTCCTTCGCCGCCGCCGTGCGGATGATCCACCGGATTTTTCACAACACCACGCACAATCGGACGCTTTCCTAGCCATCGAGACCGCCCCGCTTTTCCAAGCGTGTAATTGCTATGATCCGTATTCCCAACCTGACCAAGCGTCGCCATACAGGTTAGATGGACCAAACGAACCTCTCCAGAACCAAGACGAATATGCGCCAAATCTCCTTCTTTAGCCATGAGCTGAGCACCGCCCCCAGCAGAGCGAACCAACTGTCCACCCTTCCCGGGTTTTAACTCAATGTTATGAATCGTGCTCCCGAGCGGAATCTTTCCAATGGGCAATGCATTTCCTAAATTTGGCTCCGCAGTCGGCCCAGACATAAGGCGATCGTCCACCTTAATTCCATTTGGAGCAATGATATAGCGTTTTTCTCCATCGGCATAAAAAAGAAGCGCCAAGCGAGCAGAGCGATTTGGATCATATTCAATTGCTGCAACACGAGCTGGAATACCAAACTTATTACGCTTAAAATCAATAATACGATAGACTCGTTTATGCCCGCCGCCACGATGACGAGCGGTCATTTTCCCGTCGTTATTTCGCCCACCAGACGTACCAAGAGACTGCAAAAGCCGTTTTTCCGGCTTTGACTTGGTAATCTCGTCAAACGTCAACCCCATCGCCGAGCGACGACCAGGTGAAGTCGGTTTATATATCTTTACGCCCATAATAATTCCCACACAATTGTTTAGGAAAGAGTTGCCCCGCCCCTACAATTTTACAAATCCCTACGTCTCAAATATTGCGATCTTCTCGTCCTTCTTTAAGGTTACAATCGCTTTCTTCCAATCAGGACGCCTGCCAACAAATCGGTTCAATCGCTTTTCTTTACCCATCATATTAATGATCCGAACCTTATCTACATGAACGCTTAATGTCTCTTGTATCGCCTTCTTGACCTCACTGCGATTTGCGTCAGTACGCACAACAAAGCAGTATTGCTTCTTTGTCTCTCTTAGTAAAGTTGCTTTCTCCGTCACCAAAGGAGAGATAATAATGTCATGCCGATTCACGCCACACCTCTTCTAATCGTTCTAAATCACGCTGTGTTGTTAAAATTGTATCAAAACTCAAGAGATCAATCAGATTCAACCGTCGAATATCAATGAGATCCACATTAATCAAATTGCGAGTGACCCTATCCATCTCATCGGTCTTTTGCGTAACCACAATCAAGACACTCCGTTTTAGCCCCAACTGACTCAGAAGATGAACCATTGAGCGGGTCTTAACCTCCCCTAGAACCAAATCTTCCAACACAACTAACTTCCCCTCTTGCACCTTAGACGACAAGGCCATAAACAAAGCCAGACGCGCCTTTTTCTTTGGAACAGAATAGGCATAGCTCCGAGGAACTGGGCCAAAAATTGTTCCGCCGCCGCGCCAAATTGGAGAACGCCTGGATCCCGCTCGCGCACGACCAGTTCCTTTTTGCGCCCAAGGCTTCTTTCCCCCTCCGCTAACAAAACCTTTTGTCTTTGTCTTCGCTGTCCCCTGACGAATCGAGGCCTGCTGCATCGTCACGACCTCGTGGATCACCGGAACAGAAATACTGACGCCAAAAATGGCCTCGTTCAATCCCATAGATCCTTTGACTTCATTCAAATTATTTTTTACTTCAACTTGCACCATCTCTAGGCCTTTTTAACCTTTTCTTTTATAGAGCGATAAATTGCAATCAAAGTTTTTGGTGCGCCGGGAACAGACCCCCTTAAAAGAAGAAGATTCTCTTCGGGTCTAACATCCGCAACCATAATATCCTGTGTTGTAATCGTTTTTGCGCCCATATGTCCAGGCATTCTTTGATTCTTAAAAACACGCGACGGGAAAGAACTCGCCCCAATGGACCCTGGCGCACGATGAAACATCGAACCGTGTGTTGCAGGGCCGCCCCTAAAATGATGCCGCTTGATCACGCCCTGAAACCCCTTTCCTCGGGAAACCCCTGTCACATCAACACGATCCCCCTTCTTAAAGATATCAACCGTCACCACACTACCAACGCTCACGTCAGACAGATCCCCCTTAAACTCTTTTAATCTCCGCGTGGGAGAAAGTGCCGCTTTTTTGAAATGACCTGCGATAGCCTTCGTAACACGATGTTCTGCCACTTCATCGAAAGAAAGTTGCGCCGCCTGATACCCTTCTTTCTCTTGTGTCTTCACTTGAACCACTTTACAAGGACCCACTTGCAGAACTGTTACAGGAATCAGCGTGCCATCTTCCGAAAAAAACTGCGTCATTCCTAATTTATACCCCATCAAACCGTTAACCATTTTACAATCCTACGATTTCAACTCAATGCTAACCCCGGCAGAAAGATTCAGCTTCATCAGGGAATCTACCGTTTCTGGAGTCGCTTCATAAATATCCATCAATCGCTTATGCGTACGAATCTCAAACTGCTCACGCGATTTCTTATCCACATGAGGAGACCTTAACACCGTATACTTGTTAATATCCGTCGGCAAAGGAATCGGTCCCCGAACCTGTGCACCCGTCCTTTGTACCGCGTCAATAATTTCAACCACCGACTGATCCAACAGCCGATAATCATACGCCTTGAGTCTAATTCTAATCTTCTGATTCATTCTATTTAATCACTTTTGAAATTACGCCCGCGCCAACTGTTCGGCCGCCTTCTCGAATTGCAAAACGCAATCCTTCAGACATCGCAATCGGCA
>JBBTNS010000010.1:0-1257 GCA_038067655.1 Nitrospirota bacterium | reverse complement strand
ATTCTAACTCTATCTCCTATTTTAAATATTCTTTCTACACTTCCCAAATCATAGTAATCCTTCGAGCGTCGCTGCACTGTTCGAAGACTGACTCTAGTCGATTCAAAAGCAGATTCTAGTTCTTTATATTGCCTATATGCCAGCGACGCTGGGGTTTCTAGGAGCTCAGGCAGACCAACTAGCAATTCTCCCGGCATCCTAGCTTCGCTGCCAAACATCAAGTATTGGGGTGTGAACGAGGTAGAGGAGTGGACGCTAGTATTGTAGGCAAACACTGCATCAGGGAGGAATTGATCCCACTCCTCTAATCTAGATTCGTTCATGAGGCGCTGAAGGTTGTTCTTTATTGTTCGATTCAAGCGTTCGCATGCACCGTTGCCCGCAGGGTGATAGCTAGTCGTGCGGACTTTATCGATTCGCCAGATGGTGCAGAGATTCGCTATTAGACGAGACTCGAAGTTGCGTCCCTGATCGGTTAGTAAGCGACGGGGCGCTCCGAACCTCAACATCCACTGACTCTGAAATGTCCTAGAGACAGTTTCGGCCGTCTGATCAGGCATCGGAACAGCGACGCCATACTTAGTGAAAAGATCAACTATCGTCAAGATGCATCTATTGCCAGAGGGGGTGGTCAGAAGTGTGTCCTTACCCCCCATCACATCCATTGCAACTAACTCAAACTTGTTTCCTACCGCTATCGGGTTTAGTCGAGAGTGAGGGATCTTATTAATCGCTCTAAACTTATCACAGACTTCACAAACTAGGACGAATAAATCGATATCTCTCTTCATTCTCGGCCAATAGTATGATCTACTCACTTTCTGACGCGTTTTCTTACTACCTGGGTGAGCGACGCCGGGACCCTCGTGGAATAGACGGATCACTTCCTCTACTAGCGACGCTGGAACTACTATTCTAAGACCGACCTCCTCGTCAACGTCTTTCAGAACCAGTAGATCCGTGTCCAGGCGAAGCTGTAGTCTCAACTGATACAAGATTTTAAATTCAACTGACTCTCCCGCTATCTGGTCGGTCGACATCCCTCTCTCAGACTCAACCAGATCTCGGATTCTAGAGATTGTAAGATCAGATTTTTGTGCTATTATTATTCTCGCCAGGTCGAGAATCGGTCCCTGTTTCTCCTCCTCCTTCGGAACCTCCTCTCCCCTAGCCAGGACAGTAATCGATTTACTATCCCCTTCGCTAGCTTCGCTAGAATCGGAGCTAGCTTCGCTGTCGGATCGAGCTTCGCTGTTG
>JBBTNS010000009.1:8064-10542 GCA_038067655.1 Nitrospirota bacterium | reverse complement strand
TTTTTGTGGATGACCATTGAATGGGGGCATTCAGCCGATTGCCCTGATCATCGTAGGCCTTGGCCGATAACGTCTTCGAATCCCCTACATTGCTTAACAGCAAGTCGGTCTGTTCGATTTCAATTTTCGCAACCGGTTTATCAGAAGATCGGTTATCATCCCCTTCCACATAACCCCCACATCCGCTCACAACAAAGATAATAAGAATAAGACCGATGGTTTTATTGAATGACTTTAACTGGTTTAACATTTTGCGCTTCTCGTTCTTTAATGGGGGGACTCTGCCATCCCGCCGTTATCCCGAAAACCGTTACTCGTTTAGTAAGGTACTGCCCAAAGTCTAGACAAAAAATGGGCTCCTATTTGATGGATTCAGCCCGCCCGATTGTTGTCGTTTAACCCCTCTTTTTTCTTTCCCAAACCGCCATCCTAAAAGCAAATTTCTGATATAGAGCGCTTCCATTCGGAGTAGGCCGCTGGCTTGATGAAGAAACACCAGATCAATCCGCTCATCCGTGGTATGAAAAGTGGCGGCCAATGCCGATGAACAAAAATATCAATATCACTCATAGGCCCTGCTGTATGGGCGGCTTGTGAGCCAAAAAGAATAATCAAAGAAAGGTGAAATTTTTCGGCAAGTAAGGAGAAATCGTTCTGCATGGCAGGGAAGCTATCACGAATAAAATCAGATAGGCAATAATTTGTAAGGGGCACGTTTCAACGTGCCCCTTACAACGATAAGGCACTAAATCGCTTGGTGATTCTTAAATTCCAGCGTGCGGACAATGACCGCGCCCGCTTCCACCAAAATAATTCTTCGGCTGCCGGGCAGATACACACCGTTCATTTCAAGCGGAATGTCAGTAAAACTTTCTACCTGAGTGATCTTCCCATCACCGGAAAAATAATAGACCACATATTTTGTCGTCAGGAACTTATTATCCTTTGTGGTCATCGCCTCTTCAACGTTAATGGTAAAACGCATGCGTCCCATATCGCGCGAGATTTGCTGAATCCGGCTGTCCTTAATGCGATAGCGCGAATTCATGCCATCCGTATGAATAATAATCTGACGGCCCAACGGATGTCCTGCCGGCTCTTCTGCAAACGTAATGGGGTACTTCCCATCCGATTCCTCAAATGAACGGGAACCGCGATGTGCCGCAATCATCCCAATCTGATTTTTGACCCAGTTAAGCAAACCTTCGCCTTCAGGCCCCACATCAAGCGTCACATCAGTCTCTTTGGATGAGATCAAAGAAACCTTTCCTTTATATTCGACGCCATTCTGGTTCAGGATTAAGTCAGCCGTCACCCCCGTGAAGTGCGTTCCCCATCGAGACGTTTTTTCATGCGCCCCTTGTAATAGGGCCTTGGCAGCCGGATCGTTGGCCACGGCAACTTGCTCTGTTTGAGCAGATGAGGAGGGGCAGCCTTTTGCCGCGTCGGCATGCGCCTTCATTGCATCGGATGAACCCACCGTTCCACTATGGTGAGGACACACGCCCTTCGCAGCCGACTCGCCGTGTGATTCTGTCTTTGTTTGTTCTTTATCTTCACAATTCATTTTTTCTCCTTTTTCATATTTTTGTCATTCCAGAATGCCTCTATCTAGAATCCAGATTTTATGAAGATTCTGGATTCCGGCTTAAACATTGCCGGAATGACGCTACTGTTTTTCGCTATTAAGGATATGCTAATGATCCATATAACGCAACCGAATCTTTCCTTCTTTGATCCCTTGACTCACCTCCTGATACCGCGCCTCTACGCCAATATCGTTCCAATATCCATCCATAAAATAGCCACATAAATGCTCTTCTTTTTTCAGCATCTCGATATAAGAATCAGTAATCGAGTAAAAAGTGCCGGGTGGAATATAGTCAAAAACCTTCGGGGTAATGATATGAATCCCCGTAAACATTCGTTCTTGAAAACACCCTTTCGCCACGGGCACTTTTGACAAAATGTTCTGTATCCTCGCATCTGAATCTGTTTCAATAATGCCATATTGTGCAAGATTAGGGTCTTTGCGAAGCACCAGTGTCGCTCTCGGTTTATTCTTTTGATGAAAGGAAATGAGTTGAGCCAAATCAATATCCACTAATATATCGGCATTGATGACCAAGAAGTCTGCATCGCCTAATTTTGATTGCAGATTTTTAATGCCTCCGCCGGTTCCCAAAATATGATCCTCTTTGGAGTAAGTAATCTGAACGTTAAATTGCGACCCATCTCCCAGCGCGTCCATAATTTTATCGGCATGATAATGGACGTTGATCATAATATCAGTAATGCCATAGTGCTTCAGTAAAAGAATGTTATAGTGGATCAGCGGAATGCCAGAAACAGGAAGGAGGGGCTTCGGAAGATGCTCTGTCATCGGCCGGAGGCGATGCCCAAACCCCGCGGCCAAGATCATGCCTTTCACTGTAATTCCTTGACATATTTTGCCAATAGGTCAAGCAACGGCTTCAT
>JBBTNS010000009.1:0-7964 GCA_038067655.1 Nitrospirota bacterium | reverse complement strand
GGAAGATCAATATAAGAGTCGCGAAGCAATGAGGCCAAATCATACTGACACGGCCCCATCAAGGCATCTTGGAAGTCAATCACATGAATTGTTTGGGCTGCCTCTTTTTGCTGAACCATTAAATTACGGCTGTGATAATCGCGATGCGTGAAGACTTGGGGAAGATTAGAAAGCCGAAGCGCAATATCGGAAAAATAGGCGCGAATCATTTCACGTTCTTTTGTGGGGATCAGAATCCCTTCTCTTTTTTCGATGCCATACTCGATGAAATGATCAAATTCCCATACAAAAAGGGGCTGATCGAAGGATCGAGAATGCGCAATCGTGGGCGCGCCGTTTGACGCAGTCGCAAAACGCTGCATCGTAATGAGCGTATCAATCGCCTTTTGATAAATTTCTAAAACGGGTGCTGAATCAAGCGGATGTAGAGAAACGACATCCGATAACATCACGTCTCCTAAATCTTCTAAAAGAAGCCATCTGTTTTTATGATCGTAGTGATAGATTTCTGGAATAGCGACCTGACACGCGCGAAGGTGTCGTCCCACATTGGTAAAAGGAAGCTCGTTAATCGGGGCCTGCACACCAGAAACCGCTTCTTCGGACGCCTTAAACGGCTCTGGATCGGGCAAAGCCATGAGGATTAGACTCTTTGGACCGGAACCTGTATTTTCACCGTGGCCATCGGAGACGGTGGTCACGCGGTAGTACGTTCGATTGGAAGCGTCGCCGGGAAGCCGATTGAGGGTAATCTCTATGACTTTCGGGAAAATAGACCGGACAACGGATTGCAGGAGTGTGGCATCAATCATGTTGATGTGAACATTAGCATAAAATGGCTGCACCATCAAGCAGTTGGGCACCTCTCAAATGATTTCGACGGCTAAACGAAGAATAACGCCGTGCGCAGCACCATTCGAGTTCATCGTTTTATTGCGCTGATGTCTGCGGCCCGTTTCTCAAATTCTTTGGCCATTTCCTTCCGGCCGGTTTTTGCATAGAGTACCGCCATATTCTCAAGGGTCGTGGCCAGGTCGGGATAATCGGGGCCAATGGCCTTCTCTATGATTGCCAGCGCGCGTTCATAGAACGGCTCGGCCTGCCCATACTGACCTTGGAAATGATACATCATGGCGAGGTTATTCAGGCTCGTGGCCAAGTCGGGATGATCAGGGCTAAGGGCCTTCTCCCGGATCGCCAGAGCCCGTTTTCCAAGCGGCTCGGCCTGCGTGTACTGGCGTTGGAACCTGTACAACTCTGAAAGATTATTCAGGCTCGTGGCCACATCGGGGTGATCAGGGCCAAGGGCCTTCTCCCGGATCTCCAGCGCGCGTTTTCCGAGCGGCTCGGCCTGCGTGTACTGGCGTTGGAAATAATACATCATAGCGAGGTTATTCAGGCTCGTGGCCACATCGGGGTGATCAGGGCCAAGAGCCTTCTCCCGGATCTCCAGCGCGCGTTGATAGAACGGCTCGGCCTGCCCATACTGACCTTGGAAATGATACATCATAGCGAGGGTATTCAGGCTCGTGGCCACATCGGGATGATCAAGGCCAAGGGCCTTCTCCCGGATCGCCAGCGCACGTTTTCCAAGCGGCTCGGCCTGCGCGTACTGGCGTTGGACCCTGTATAGATCTGCAAGGTTATTCAGACTCGTGGCCACATGGGGATGATGGGGGCCAAGGGCCTTCTCCCGGATCGCCAGAGAGCGTTTGGAAAGCGGCTCGGCCTGCGCATACTGGCGTTGGAACCTGTACAGCTCTGCAAGGGTATTCATGCTCGTAGCCACATGGGGATGATTGGGGCCAAAGGTCTTCTCGGCGACTTCGAGCGCCTGCTTTCCCATCACCATTGCACGGTCATACTGGCCACGCTGGGAGAGGAACAAGACTTCCTCATTAAGTGCCTCCCACTTGATGCCCTTCGCATGAGTGGATGTAACAGCACCAAACGATAGGAATAGACTAAGGAATACGATCACTGATGTTTTCATCATGTTCCCCTCCTGTATCAACCAGCGCGGCGTTCTTGACCGTGTCCGTATTTAGCGATTGGTTAGGTATTATTTTTGACGCACGATGGAATGATACCATTTGGCATCCTCAAGTACCAAGCCTATGTATTGGGGGGCCAAATATGACACTCTTTTGGGTAGCGTTGCATGAGAAACTGGATGGGTGATTTTAGGTTCAACCTTAGGAAGGGGGAATGATCCCTTTCCAACAAGAGGGGGAGGGAAAAGGGCAACGCGGCTAGATAACCGCCGGGGGCACGGCCCCCTTAATAAACCCGTTTGGCCGGTGGAATCGTTGTGATCGAGACAGCCCGATAATCTAACCGAACACCCGTGTCACTGCGATACGCTAGTGTATGCTTTAGCCAGCTCGTATCGTCTCGTTCCGGGAAGTCCGAGCGAAAATGGGCGCCACGCGACTCTTCTCGATTCTCTGCCGAAACCGAAATGACTTGAGCCAAGTCAATCACACAAGAAAGTTGTAAGGCTTCCACTAACTCCATATTAAACACCTTCGAATGATCGTCCAAGGCGACCGGCACACATCGCGACAACATCCCAAACAATTTTTCCTTTCCTGCATTCATTCGAGACTGCTCTCGGACAATCCCAAAATGATCCGACATAATGGCCCCAATCTCTTTCCAGATTGCAGAAATTCGCTCCCCTTTGGAAGATTCGCGAATCGCATCAATTCGATCCTGTTCGCTCTTTAATACGGTGTTTGCAATCGAAACCTGTTTTTCGACTTCTATAAATCTTCCTGCGGCCTCTCCTGTCCGACGTCCATAAGTAATGGTTTCCATTAGCGCATTCCCACCCAGCCGATTGGCACCATGCACGGAAATCGAAGCGCATTCTCCTACGGCATATAAGCCGGGAAGTGCCGTTGCCCCATGAACATCCGTCTTAATCCCCCCCATGCTATAGTGCACGCCGGGGGTGATTGGCAGCGGGGCTTCAGATAAATCAACGCCAGCATAAGTTTGCGCGGCCTCTGCAATTTGAGGCAATTTTTCATGAATTTTTTTCTTTCCCAAATGGCGCAGATCCAGCATGACGCATCCATCCACGCCGCGTCCTTCCATAATCTCCTGATACTCAGCGCGGGAAACCACATCGCGGGAAGCCAACTCCATCATCTTGGGCGCATACTTTTGCATGAACCGCTCTCCGCGTGAATTAAACAGATAGCCCCCCTCCCCGCGCGCCGCCTCCGAGATTAAAATCCCCGTCTCTTTTAATGTCGTCGGGTGAATCTGAATAAACTCCATATCCTGCAAGGCAACACCCGCACGGTAAGCCAACGCCATTCCATCCCCGGTGTTGATCAGGCCGTTCGTCGAGATACTATAGACACGACCGCATCCACCCGTCGCCAAGATCACTGCCTTCGCGCCAATCGCTGAAATTTCTCCGGTTCTGATATTAAGGACTGTAACCCCGGAGCAACGCCCCTCCGAAACAATCAGCGAAGTCACATACCATTCTTCGTAAATCGTCGGATTTCGCTTAATGAGCTGTTCGTATAAAAGATGAACCAGTGCGTGGCCAGTGCGGTCGGCGACATAACAAGTACGCGGTGTTCCCATGCCGCCAAAATTGCGCTGCGCAATCGTTCCGTCCGGATTTCTTGAAAAAAGCGCGCCCATTCGCTCTAATGTCATAATATCTTCGGGTGCTTCGCGACAAAGAATCTCAATGGCATCCTGATCTCCCAGCCAATCGGATCCCTTCACCGTATCGTACATGTGGGCTTCCCACGAATCATTTGAAGAGACGGCCGCGTTAATGCCCCCTTCTGCGGCGACCGAGTGGCTGCGCACCGGATGGACTTTAGAGATGATACCCACATTCAGACTAGGGGGAATCGCAACGGCAGCGCGCATTCCAGCCAGCCCCGCGCCAACGATGAGAATATCGTGATAGATCATTTTTGATCTTGAAATGGCGGGTAGTCCTTGACCTGATATCGGACATCCAATCTGCGGGCGGCGAACACCTCATCCACCCGACTGATGGGCCGGGTCTGCGGCGCGCCCGTCACAAGTTCAGGGCTTTTCTCAATCTCGACGCCAATTTGGCGCATGACGTCCGCAAAGGCATCCAGCGTTTCTCTCGACTCACTCTCCGGTGCCTCGATCATCAGCGCCTCCTCTACAATCAACGGAAAATTAACCGTAGGCGGATAAAAGCCGTAGTCAATCAGACGCTTTGCGATATCCCAGGCATGAACCCCTTGCGGCTTAAATTTCTTCGCGCTCACGACAAACTCGTGCATACACGGCCTGTCATAAGGCACAGGAAACGACTCCTTGAGCTGTTTTTTCAGGTAGTTCGCATTAATGATGGTATTTCGCGCAATCGCCAAAAGCCCCTCCGCGCCCAGTCTCCGAATATAGGTATAGGCGCGAAGAAGAATCCCGAAATTACCGTAAAAGCCGTGAACACGCCCCACCGATTTCTTCCGTTTTTTTTTCTTCTCAAATTGATAAGTATGTCTATCTTTTTCAACAAGCGGATAGGGAAGAAACTCGACTAAGTGGGCTTTGACACCCACCGGCCCAGCACCCGGCCCCCCGCCGCCATGCGGTGTTGAAAAGGTTTTATGTAGATTAAAATGAACGATATCAAATCCCAGATCGCCAGGACGCGTCAGTCCCAACAAGGCATTTAAATTCGCGCCATCTAAATATAAAAGCGCACCGGCATCATGAATAATCTTAGAAATGTCGCCAATCTCTTTTTCAAAAAGACCCAGTGTATTGGGATTGGTCAACATCATCGCGGCCGTTTCGTGATCCACCACCCGCGCCAAATCATTAAGATCAATCCCCCCTTCTCTGTTGGTCTTCACTGTTTGAATGGCAAACCCAGCCAATGTGGCACTTGCGGGATTGGTACCATGTGCCGAATCGGGAATAATGACCTTCGTGCGGCGGCGGCCTAACCGCCCCTTTCCCCGATGGTACGCACGGACGATCAGCATGCCAACCAGCTCCCCCTGCGCGCCGGCAGATGGCTCAAGCGACACTTGATCCATTCCAGAGATTTCACGAAGAAAATCCTGTAACTCGTACAAAATTTTTAACGCGCCTTGGACAGCACCAGTGGGAGAAAGCGGATGCAAATTGGCAAACCCGGCATAACGCGCAACCTCTTCATGAATCTTTGGATTGTACTTCATTGTACAAGAACCCAGCGGATAAAAGCCCGTGTCCACACCGTAATTTTGAGACGACAAACGGGTGTAATGACGAATCAACTCATTCTCGCTGATCTCCGGAAGCGGCGGCGGTATTTCTCGTAAATATTTTTTGGGGAGCAAGACTTCCGCCGATTGCGTATGGACTTTTGGAAACGTCACACCGCGTCTTCCTACAACCGTTTTTTCAAAAATTAACTTCTCAGACATGCAACTAATTTCTCCATCTCTTCATCTGTTTTTTTCTCTGTGACACAAATCAACAAACAATCCGAGAACTCCGGATAATAATCTCCTAAAGGAATCCCTGCTAATATCCTTTTTTTGACAAGCCGCCTCAAAAGCAGCGCAGAATCGCCCAAGGTTTTGACGACAAACTCCTTGAAAAAATGAGACGGAAAGGGGCAAGAAAATCCGGGAATTGCGGCAATTTTTTCCTTTAGACGATGCGCCTTCGTCAGTGATAATAAGGCCGCCTCCTTTAAACCTTGCGGCCCAACCGTTGAGAGATAAACCGCAGCGGCGAGCGCGTTTAAGGCTTGATTGGTGCAAATACCGGAGGTTGCCCTTTCTCGTTTAATATGCTGCTCACGTGTTTGAAGCGTGAGACAGTAGGCCGTACGTCCTTCCAAATCCGTCGTTTTAGCAACAATCCTTCCCGGCATCTGCCGGATAAAATCACGCCGCGTTGAAAAAAAACCAACATAGGGGCCGCCAAAACTCATGGCGTTCCCCATGGCCTGCCCTTCGCCCACGACAATATCAGCGCCAAAATCGCCGGGGGCTTTCAGTATCCCCAACGAAATAGGGTCCACAGAGACGACAAACAATGCACCATGACGATGCGCCATCTGAGCGATTTCATCCATCTCCTCAAGCTGCCCTAAAAAGTTCGGATGCTGTATGACCACACACGCCGTCTTATCGGAAATTTGATCGGATAATCGGGCAAGATCGGTTCGCCCCGCCTCCATTGCCGCTTCTACGATTGATACCGAACTATTTCCAGAAAGATAGGTTTGAACAACGGCACGATAATGCGGATGAACTGATCGCGCCATCAACACTTCGGTTCGTTTTGTAATACGAAGCGCCATGAGAGCCGCTTCGGCCATTGCCGAAGCACCGTCATAGACCGACGCATTAGACACTTCCATGCCGGTCAAGTCGCAAATCAGCGTTTGATATTCATAGATCGTTTGAAGCGAGCCTTGACTCATTTCCGCCTGATAGGGGGTATAAGCCGTATAAAATTCGGATCGGGACAAAACGGCGTCCACGGTGGTCGGAATAAAATGATCGTAACTACCGCCGCCTAAAAAAGAGGAAACTTTTTCATTCTCTTCTGCAAGCGATTGCATCGTTTGCCGCAACTCCATTTGAGAAAGCGACGCCGGCAGGTTTAATGGAGATTTAAGTCGAAACGCGCTGGGAATCTCTAATAGGGCATCAAAAGAGGGAACCCCGATAGCAGAAAGCATTTCGGCCTCTTCGTTTATTGTCTTCGGAATATATTCTATACTCATTTGTTTACAGCACCTCTAAAAATCTATTGTATATCGAAACTGCTGCGCAACGCTTCGCGTTACACCGTCCAGAGGACTATCCTTTTTTGTAAAATGGGGGCTTTACAATGACCGCAGCCACCCCTCGGTCATGAATATTCACAAAAATCTCGCTCCCTTCCTCGGCAAAACGAGAATCCACCCGTGCCATCCCAATTCCTTTTTTCAGACAGGGAGAAAAATTCCCGGAGGTGACGGCCCCAATCTCTTTTGATCCCGAATAAATACGGTTTCCTTCCCGTGGCACCCCCCCTGCCGTTAATGCAAAACAGATTTTCTTTTCTGGCGTTCCTTTTTCTTTCTCAAGCACCAATGGCGCCTTTCCGATAAAATCTTTTGTGAAATCGAGAAACATTCCTAATCCCGCCGTAATCGGGCTGATCTGTTCACTGAGTTCATGACCGTATAAGGGGTACCCTTTCTCTAATCGCAGTGTATCCCTCGCGCCCAATCCAATCGGCAAAATACCAAACGGCCCCCCGGCCTTCATCAGTGCCTTCCAGACCGCAGCGACTTTGGCATTGGGAATCATCAATTCATAGCCTCGCTCCCCCGTGTAGCCGGTTCTCGCCACAAACGCCTCTACCCCCGGTGCCGCAAGAAACTCCGTCTCGATAAACGTGCGTAAAGCAATTTCTTCTTTTCCAAATGGAATCACCCGCTCGAGAACATCCCACGATTTTGGCCCTTGCAGCGCCAGCAAAGAAGTCTCAAACGTCACATCGGTAAGCATCGCCGGCTCTTGCAGATGATCGGCAAGCCACTGAAAATCTTTTTCACGATTAGAGGCATTGACGATTAGAAAGATTTTATCTTTGCCTCTCTTATAGATATAAATATCGTCTAATACATGGCCAGCGTCATTCAAAAGCATTGAGTATTGTGCGATGCCACGCTTCATCTTTTGCGATGGACTTGGAACAATCTTGGAAAGCATCTCTTCGCACCCCTTGCCCGTCAGATGAAATCGCCCCATGTGGCTAATATCAAAAAGACCGACGGCGTTTCGTACCGTGTGATGTTCTTCTATCACCCCTTTTTTATACGAAAGCGGCATCTCCCATCCTGCAAACGGGACGATCTTCGCCGAAGCTTTTAAGTGTGTATCGTATAAGGCTGTTCTTTTCATAGGGTCGGAAGGTACCACACGGTTTACAAGCGGGTCAAGAAAGACTCTGGA
>JBBTNS010000008.1:0-13637 GCA_038067655.1 Nitrospirota bacterium | reverse complement strand
AGTCCGTGCCGATCAACTTCTCGCGTGGCACGCCGGTGACTTTGACCGTCGCTTCGTTTACGTCGGTGATCTTGCCTTCCGGACTGATGGTCACGAGGGGGTCGAGAGAAGCCTCAATCAGGCTGCGCGCATACTCCGCTGCCGGCGTTTGTATTGCGTGGTCGTCTTTCGGTATTTGTGCTTTACGCATCGGCGCTCCCCTGATCCGCAATTGCAGAATGAATTACAGAGAGATAATAGACCCACATAAATAGTAGCCCTCATGTGATAAAAAGTCAAACCCAATTGGGCAATGGGGTTATGATGAATCGGCAATAAAGAAATTTATGTTGTCACTGACAAGAAATAAGCAAACCCCTTGTGCGTTCCCGCATCATTCTTGTATGCTCCCGTAACCAGTAAGAGAATAAATAACATGGAGAAGACTCGTTGACTGACATTGGGCGTATTTTAATCTCCTGTCCAGATCGGCCCGGCATTGTTGCGGCAGTCTCTCGGTGTTTATATGAACAAGGGGCGAACATTATCCGCTCCGATCAGCATAGCTCCGACCCCGCCGGCGGCACATTCTTCATGCGTGTCGAGTTTCATCTTTCTAATATTGAAAAAAATGAGGCTGCGTTCAAAGACCATTTCTTGGATATTGCAAACGAATTTCATATGCAGTGGCATCTTGCTATCGCCTGCCGCATCAAGCGGATCGCTGTTTTTGTATCCAAGTCAGAACATGCCTTACTCGAACTGATCTGGCGGAAGCGTTCCGGAGACCTTCTAGCCGATATTGCGATGATTATTTCGAATCATCCCGATCTCGAAAAGATTGCCACTTCCGAGGGCATTCCCTTCCATTGTATTCCCGTTGATAAAAATGACAGGGAAAAAGCGGAGGAAGAACAAATTGCGCTCATGGCAGGAAAGGTTGATCTTGTTGTGCTGGCGCGATATATGCAAATTGTCACCCCCTATTTGATCGGTCATTATCTGAATAAGATCATCAACATTCATCATAGCTTTTTGCCCGCTTTCGTTGGGGCGAATCCCTATCTTCAGGCGTATGAACGGGGAGTCAAGTTAATTGGTGCAACGGCGCATTATGTCACGGAGGACTTGGACGCCGGGCCGATTATCGAGCAGGGTTTGGAGCGGGTGAATCATCGGTGTTCGGTCTCGGAATTAAAGCAGATTGGTCAATATATTGAGAGAGCCGTACTCGCCCGCGCGGTGATCTGGCATGTGGAAGACCGCGTCTTGGTGTACGACAACAAAACAATCGTTTTTACATAATGTTCATTGGGATGATTCTGAATGTTGCGGTCTTTGTTTTTTTAGTATGGATGATGTTTCGTGTACTCAAGGAAAAGGGATAGGTTTTTGTTATGCCTCTTCTTTCAACAGAAGCCATTGTTCTCTCATCACTTCGTTTGGGAGAAGACGACAAGCTTATTACGTTCTTCACATTAACACGGGGGAAAATGTCGGGCGTCGCAAAAGGCGCGCGGCGGTTTAAGAACCGATTCGGTGCATCGCTCGAGCCGTTTACCCAATGCCATCTCCTCCTTTTTGAAAAGCCAAATAACAAACTCTCTCGGATCAGTCAATCTGACATTTTGCGCTCTTTTTGGAAGCTCAGGGAAGGATGGGAGGTGATTGAGCGGGGGACTCAGATGGTTCGGCTCCTTCTGAAAATCACGCCGGAGGAGCAGCAGCATCCGGGTCTGTACCATCTTATCAAGGAGGCCTTGTCCTTTTTAGAGGAGGGTCGCGATGGCCATCTTTCCGAAATTTTGTTTATGGCGCATCTCATTTCCGAAAGCGGGTATCAGCCAAGATGGGACTGCTGTGTCCGATGTGATTTGCCGGTCGTAACCGATTTCTCAGTCCAAAAGATCGCGGCCTTTTTTTCCTATCAAGAGGGGGGGATGCTTTGTCCAAAATGCGGGGCCTATTCGACTGATTATCCCTCCGGCCCTCGCACAAGTGTTTCGGCCGCCAGTCTCTCATTTCTTCAGATGATTTCTAAAATAAGTTTTCAAGCGGCGCATCTTCATTCTCCTAATCTTCTGATTAAGAGAGAGGTCGAAACGCTTTTAAGGGATTATATCACCTATCTGATTGGGTCGAATAAGCGGGTTGGGAAAAGGGAAGTCCTCACCCTGCCCTCTCCCAGAAGGGGAGCGGGATATGCACCAGGAGGCTAGTCCTGGCCATAGCGAGGAGAGCGCTGGCCATAGAGGATTCCGTTTGGAAGCCCCGCAGAGAATAGCCGTTGACTGGTTATGCCAGCAATCTGATGGCTTTGATCGAAAACGTGACTCGCAATTTGCTTAACAATTGCAGAAACAAGGGCGCCAACCAACCCCCCCGATTGATTATTTCCTTCCTCGCTCGAAGCGGTGGCGGACCCCTGCCAAAGAAGTTTTTCTGTTTTAAGGTCGATTAATTTTGCATTCGCTGAAACGATTGTGGCGCTGCTTAAGATATTATACTTGGTGCCATATTTCGTAATCGTGACATACAACGCGGCATTCGCGCCAAAAATCTCCCGTAATTTCTGATACGAAACGCCATGAATATCAGAAGGCGTGTTCAGACCATTTTGACGAAAGGTTTCATCCACCAGCGTCACCGGGAAAACATAATATCCCGATTCCGCCAGAGGATAGGAGATCTGGGACAAGAGACTGTAAGTTGCTTTCACATCCGGAGACTCATTCACAGGAGGTAATACTAAAATCGAGGCGGGACGGCTTTGTTTATACTCGAAATAATCATACGGGGTATGAGCCGCACAGCCTGTAAAGAGGATGACGATAACGAGTAGGAAACTTGCTGTTAGCCCTATTTTCCGCATTTTACTTTACGTTCGTCCGATTTTTTAACAAAAAATCAATATAAGCGGAAGATTCAGGATAATTTTTTTTTTCAGAGAGTAATTGAGCCACAAACTGATCATTCTTCCCCGCTTGAGAATAAAGCAAGCCTAAATGGGCATGATATCCGGGCGGGGGAATCTTTCCATGCGCTTCAATTTTTTGCAGGTCCTCCTCTAAACGGTGAATCTGATCCTCTGGGCCGATTCCTTCTCCCACGAAATATTCATAAAGATGCGTTTGGTATCGTTCCCACTGATAGAGTGTAGGCTTGCCACCCGCACAGCTGGACAACAATAGCACTCCGAAGATGAACAAGAACGACCGGACGGCTTGTTTTGATTTTTTGATCACCATCAGGGAATCTTTATGGATTAGGCTTCCAGGAACCATCATCTATTCCGGCCGTCAAATGGTTAATCGCTTCCCGAATCGCAAGATCCAAGACCTTTCCATTGAGCGTCGAGTCATAGCTGGCGGTTCCCCCAAAACCAATAATTTCTCGACTGGATAGGGCATATTCTCCAGCCCCTTGGCTCGAATAAACAACCTCGGAAGTGGCAATGTTAACGATGTTGAGGTTGACCTTGGCGTAGGCAACTTGTGATTTTCCGCGTCCTAGAATTCCAAAGAGTTGATGATCTCCCACTTCTTTACGGCCAAATTCAGAGACATCTCCCGTTACCACATAGTCGGCCCCTTTTAACTTTTGCTCTTTTTTGCCAATCGCCGCTTCTTGGCCAAGCTCCGTCATGTTATCCCGATCCAGCACATTAAAACGATTGGTTTGCTGCAAATGAGTTATCAGAATCGTTTTCGCTTGACTTCCCAAACGGTCCTGCCCATCCGAAAAAATGCCGCGCATATAGGTCGAACGATTTTCAAACTTCCCAATGGAGACCAGGGTTCGTGAGCCGGTATACAGTTTGCCAGCCGTTTCTACTTTCTGAATTGCCAACGATTGCGACCGCTCTGTCACACACCCCCCCAAAAGAACCATCGAAAAAAACAATAGCGAAATCAGATTGATCCGTTTCATAGCAACCCTCCATGGACATGATGTACTATACTTTATAGCAAAGGGCTCTTTTTTTGTCAAAAAAACAGAAGAGCACACCTGAAATGACGACATACTTACTCTGCATTCCGATCCACTCTTTTTGTCTTTTTCGCCATTGATTGCAGATTTATCTGAACCCATTATACCCGCAAACAAATCCAAAGGCTACGCACGCACTTGGAAATAATTGTTTAGTGACAAATAGAGTGTCATTGACAACATAACAGGGCATCGGTAGAATAGGCCATTCTACAGCAATGGTATGGATATTAATACAAACGGGATCACAATGAAGATTGAGGTTGAAGCAGTTAGTTCTGTAAAAAAATCGATTCGAATAGAAGTACCACAAGAAACGGTCTCTCACGAGTTTAATCACCAATTGGGCCATCTTCAAAAAGAAGCCTATCTACCTGGATTTCGCCCCGGCAAGGCCCCGATTGCCCTCCTTCTAAAAAAATACCAGAAAAATATTGAAGAGGAGGTTCTGCGAAAACTGATTCCAGAGTATTGTCAAAAGGCCATTGAGCAATCTGGCATCGTTCCTGTCGTTCTTCCCTCTATTGAGAAGATTGACTTTAATAAAGATGCTCCGCTTTTTTTTACTGCGTTGGTGGATACATTCCCCGAAATTAATTTAGCGTCCTACACCGGATTGATCCTTCCTAAAAAAGAAATCCCGGTGACCGATGCAGATATTGAGAAGGGCCTAGCCATCTTGGTTGATCAAAATGGCTATTTAGAGGCCCTTCCTGATGACCACCTCATTGCCGATTCCAATTATGTGATCATTGATTTTATTGGAGAGTCGGACGGAAAGATATTATCGGGCGGAAAGCAAAAAGACTATCCAGTTCAAATGGGGTCCAATAAAACCCGGCCGGAGATTGATGCTGCGCTTTTGGGTAAGAAAAAAGGAGAGCGCGTTGTTGTCGAGTCGGTGATTCCTGCGGACGATCCTGAAAAAGAGATTGCGGGGAAAATCGCTCACTTTACGATTGACATCAAAGATATAAAGGCCAAGCGGCTTCCCGTACTCGATGACGAATTTGCAAAAGATTTGGGGTTGGCGAATCTGACCGAGTTAAGGGAGCGCGTTCGCGAATCAATTGCAATCGAACGTTCAAAAATACAAGAGCAGTCCCAGAAGAACCATCTGATGGATCAGTTGATTGTGCTGCACCCGATTGAAGCGCCCCAGCCAATGGTCGCACATGAATTTCAGGGTCTTTTACGGCAAAACAAGATGACCGTGGATTCTGATCCCGCGCGGGTGAAAGAGGTTGTGGTTGCCGCCGAGAATCGCGTAAAAGGCACATTGATCTTAACCGCGATTGCAGAAAAAGAAAAAATCGAAGCATTAGACAGCGAGATCGAGGAAGTCATCAAGCAAATGGCGGCAAGATCCGCTGTTCCCTTCGAGAAGGCGAAGGCCGATGTTTATAAGGATCCGCATGTGTTGGAGAACTTAAAAGATTCAGTCCGTGGAGAAAAGACATTGAATTGGCTCTATTCACAATCTCAATTTGAAGAAATGAAAGAGGGGTAAAAATGCTGGTACCGATGGTCATTGAACAAACGAATCGTGGAGAAAGAGCCTACGACATCTATTCCCGATTGTTAAAAGACCGGATTATATTTTTGGGCTTTGCAATTGATGACAATGTTGCTAACTTAGTGATTGCACAGCTTTTATTTTTAGAATCGGAAGATCCTGAGAAAGATATTAATTTGTATATTAACTCACCCGGCGGAATGGTGACGGCGGGACTAGCCATCTATGACACGATGCAATATATCAAGGCCCCGGTCTCGACGATTTGTGTTGGGCAGGCTGCCAGCATGGGGGCGTTATTGCTTTGCGCCGGGACTGCCGGAAAACGATTTTCACTTCCGAATGCGCGTGTAATGATTCACCAGCCAATGGGCGGATTTCAAGGACAAGCCACCGATATTGAGATTCATGCAAGGGAGATCCTTAAAGTGCGGGAGAAACTCAATGAAATTTTGGTCAAGCATACTGGGCAGACCATGGAAAAAGTCCGTCTGGATACAGAGCGGGACTATTTTATGTCTGGAGAAGAGGCCAAAAACTATCACCTAGTGGATGAGGTGATTGAGAAGTCGCCGATTCCGGTTAAAAAATAGGTCCTGCGGACGGCGTAACGCTTCGCGCAGCTATCGAAACCGGTTCACACAATAGGTTTTTATAGGCTATGTTAACCCGACAGTGTGCCTGGATATATTATAGGAAATGAATGGCAAAACAAGATAAAACCCCCTCATCGCTTTTTTGCTCTTTTTGTGCGAAAAGTCGGGATGAAGTCAGAAAGCTGATTGCAGGCCCTTCGGTTTATATTTGCGACGAGTGTGTTGATCTTTGTAACGATATTATCGCAGAGGAATGGGACGAGAAGGATCGGGCACCCGGGGGGATTCCAAAACCAGCCGAGCTAAAAGCGGTACTGGATCAATATGTGATTGGGCAGGAGCGCTCTAAAAAGATTCTAGCCGTTGCGGTACACAACCATTACAAGCGGGTTTCCAGCAACGCTCAAAATGACGACATTGAGCTTCAAAAGGGGAATATTCTCCTAATCGGCCCCAGTGGAACGGGGAAAACGCTTCTAGCGCAGACATTAGCCAGGGTCTTAAAAGTGCCGTTTACCATTGCAGATGCAACCACACTGACCGAAGCGGGCTATGTGGGAGAAGATGTTGAGAATATTATTCTTAAGCTGTTGCAGGCAGCGGAATATGATACGGCGCGCGCCGAGCAGGGTATCATCTATATTGACGAGATTGATAAAATATCCAAAAAAAGTGAATCGGCCTCGATTACCCGCGATGTCTCCGGGGAAGGCGTTCAGCAGGCCCTGCTCAAACTCATTGAAGGAACCACGGCCAATGTGCCGCCGCAAGGTGGTCGCAAGCACCCGCACCAGGAGTTTGTTCAGATCAACACCGCCAATATTCTTTTTATTTGCGGCGGTGCCTTTGTGGGGTTAGAGTCCATTGTCGAGCAGCGAATTCACAATAAGACAATGGGATTTGGGGCACAGGTCCGGGGGAAAGGGGATCGGAAAATAGGTAACTTACTGGCTCAAGTGCAAGGGGATGATCTGATTAAGTATGGTTTGATCCCCGAATTTGTAGGGCGGCTTCCTGTGGTGGCCTCATTGGAAGAGCTTTCTGAAGCCGCGCTGGTTCGTATTTTGACCGAGCCTAAAAATGCGTTGATCAAACAATACGAGAAGTTATTTTCTTTAGAGAAAGTAAAATTAAAATTTACCGATGGCGCGGTGTCGGCCATTGCCAAAAAAGCATTTAAGCAAAAAATAGGAGCCCGCGGTTTGCGGTCTATTCTAGAAGAGGTCATGTTGGAGTTAATGTACGATCTACCATCAATGACGGCGGTACAGGAATGTGTTATTACTGAAGAGATGATTCATGGCTCAGGCCAGCCTCTTTTCCTCTACCACTCGAGAGGAAAAGAGGTGAAGTCCGCCTAGGGAAACATCTCCCGCTCACCCTGAGCCTGTCGAGGGGTTAAATATTTCAATAGGTTCCGCTCATAGTTCGACAAACTCACCACGAACGGTGTATAAGCGGCACATCTAAAAATAACAGGAGGTCGGTTATGAAGATGCGTCATTTTCTTCGTTTTGTCGTAGGCAGTACCCTAATTGCGCTTTTATCCAGTTGCGCACAAACCTCTAATCTGATTAAGGGGGTCAACCTCACTCAAATTACGATTACCCCGTCACGGCAAATCCTGCCGCTTGGACAGGAATCTCTCTATACGGCAGAAGGGACATGGAGTAACGGAGAGGTTCGAGATATTAGCAAAGAAGTCACTTGGCATTCCTCCAATACGGGAATCGCAACATTTTTTAAGCTAGATGGAAGGGATCGAGCGATTGTCGTAGGGGTTGGCACCACAACGATCACCGCAACGATGGGGTCAATCAAACAGACGGCGACCTTACGGGCAATCTCAGCACCGATTAAAGCACTGCAGATTTCCTCTCCGCGATACACGATTGAAGTAGGGCAAAGACAAGCATTTACCGCGATAGCGAATCTAACTGGCGGTACACATGATGACTTTTCTTCGAGTGTTGTTTGGTCTTCATCCGATAAGGCCATTGCGATTGTGAGTGATGTCGGATGGGTTACGGCCTTAAGTCCCGGAGTGACGTTTATTTCCGCTGGTTCAGGCCAAATCAACAATGTTGTTCAAGTAACGATTCCTACGCCCACGCTAAAAGGAATTGAGGTGAGTCCGAATAGCGCTTCTATTGCCGCGGGGCTTTCACAGTCTTTTATCGCAAAAGGAAATTTTTCAAATAATACGATACAGACCGTGACATCATCGGTAACATGGAAGTCGTCCAATCCTACGATTGTCACGCTGGATGCGAACGGCGTTGCCACTGCGGTTGCCAAGGGGGTTAAGAAACCCCAAATCGTTACAATCACGGCGATCTCTGATACCATTACTCAGTCAGCCTCATTAACCGTAACGGCCCCAGAGCTTGCTAAAATACAGGTGCTCCCAAAAAATGCCGCGATTGCATCAGGACTAACACAAGCTTTTTCTGCAGAAGGCGTCTTAACCGATAAAACGGCACTGCCGCTCACTCAAAAAGTCAAATGGGTCTCGTCTGATCCTGCCATTTTAATGATTAGTCCAGCGGGGGTCGCGAAAGCCCTTGCTCCCGGAAAGGCCACCATCACCGCCCAGCTTGGAGATCAAAGCGGGGCAACTTCCTTTACAACCGAAATGCCTGCGCTAACAGAGATTCGTGTAAGCCCAGCCATCCCGTTTGTTGCGTCGGGACTAAAACAGTTATTTACTGCGGAAGGCACATTTACAGATGGCACAGTCAATATTGTAAAAGACAATCTCTCTTGGTCTTCCTCCGATCCCACTTTGGCCACAATTGACCCTATGGGGCTCGCGACAACGCTTGCCAAGGGGGTTCAGCAGCCAAAGACGGTGACCATCACGGCCGCTTTGGGAAAGATAAGCGGCAAATCAAAGCTCACGATTACAGCACCAGAATTAATCAAAATTGATGTAACCCCAGCCATCCCGTTTGTTGCGGCGGGAAAGGGGCAGCAATTTTCTGCACAAGGAATCCTCACTGATGACACAACACAGCCTTTATCCATAGAAACCAAATGGACTTCGTCTGATCCGTCCATTGTGACAATCAGTCAGAATGGATTTGCGAAGGTGATCGCCAAAGGGATCACAAAGCCACAAGCGGTAACGATTACGGCCTTTTCAGACAAGGTGATCGGAATGGCGAAGTTAACCGTAACGGCCCCGGAAATCACCACACTTTTGGTCACACCCAGTATCCCTTTTGTTGCCGCTGGGAAGACGGTGCAATTTATAGCAGAAGGAATTTTGACGGATGAAACACGGCAGCAATCGCCAACGGGTATTATTTGGTCTTCGTCTGATACAACGGCTGTCACGATTGATCCTAAAACGGGTCTTGCAACAACCCTTTCTCCCAAAGTGGTAACAATCACTGCCGCGGTGGGTAGTATACAAAATCAAGCAAAACTCACCGTGACCGACGCGGAGTTAACAGGAATTCAGATCACCCCAGAGGCCCCCACTGTGATGGCGGGTAAAACGCTGACGTTTTCTGCAGCGGGCACTTTTACGGATGGAACCAATCGCGTTCCTCCTTCAATGATTTGGGTCTCATCGGATCCTTCCGCCGCAACGATTGATCGGGAAACGGGTTTAGTGACTGCACTTGCTGCGAGCACGGTAACAATAACCGCTTCTTCCGGTTTGATACAGAGCACAAAAGAATTAACGGTGATTGCTCCCGAGCTGCTTTCAATTCGGATACACCCTGATAAGACCACGATGATCGTAGGGCGGTCGGTTTTATTTTCTGCGCAAGGACAATTCTCAGACCAGACCACGCGGCTGCTGACATCCGATGTAACATGGCTTTCGTCTGACCCCTCTTTTGTCTCTGTAAAGGATGGGCCAAAGGGAGGCGGCATTGCGACTGCTTTGGGTGTTGGAGAGATCACTCTTTCAGCCATTTCCGGGAAGGTCATAGGAACAATCCCTTTATCTGTCATCATCCCTAAGCTCACCGCAATAAAGATTTCGTCGGATCGTGCTTCTCTCCCTGCGGGTTTGCAGTTACAGCTTACAGCCTCCGGTTCTTTTACCGATGATGTGACTCGGCCACTTTCTTCTGATGTGACATGGCGTTCTTCTGATCCGTTGCTCGTCTCGATCGACAGTAATGGGCTCCTTCGTGCGATTGCGCAAGGAGTGGAAAGCCTGCGGGGGGTGACCATTACCGCCGCATCGGCTACTTCATCGGATGGGCAAATGGTTGTGGGCACAACGGTGATTATAATCATGCCTCCGGAGTTGACGAAGATCATGCTGAAACCTGCTGAAGCTTCTCTTGAGACAGGGCAGTCCCAGCCGTTTAGTGCAGCCGGCTTGTTCTCGGATGAAACCACAGAAGAACCGCTTTCGAATATCATATGGCATTCATCGGACCCCTCTCTTGTCACGATTACAAATGAGGGCATTGTCACAGTGGTGGGCAAAGTTGAAACGCCGCAAACGATCACGATAACGGCCTCTTCAGGAAAGATCGTCAGCACCGCGAACGTGATCGTGATTCCAGCGTATCTAACAGAGATTCATATTACACCCTCTGAGACTTCTATCGCCGCGGGACGTTCGCTTTCATTTGCAACGGAGGGAGTCTTTTCGGATAAAACAACAAAGTCACTTGAATTTTCTCGTTGGTCTTCGTCTGATGCGAATATTGCAACCGTTGATGAAAAGACCGGGCGGGTTAGTACCATTTCTCCGGGTGTGGTTACCATCACGGCTTCTTTGGAAAAGATACAGGGGATGGCCCATTTAACCGTAACGATCCCTGAGCTGACTGAATTTCAGATTGCCCCCTTAAAATTTTCGGTTATTTCGGGAGGGACACTCCGATTTATCGCGTCGGGATTGTATACCGACCAGAAAGTGCGGGAAATAAAGACCAAAGTGAAATGGTCTTCGTCCGATACCTCTGTGGCCGCTATTGATGAAGACGGCATTGTCACATCTTCGTCTCGCGGCGTGGATGATCCCTTGACGGTTCGGATCACTGCGGCCTTTGAAGAATGGGTCAGCACAACGACGCTGACAGTCACGCCGAAATAGGTAGTCGTGTTAACATCAATTTTCCCCTCCTTGGTTAAGGAGGGTTTGGTTTGCCTAATAAAACCCTTTTCCCTTATGTTTTACTCGTTTCCTTTCTCCACCCTTTTCAAACTGCGCGTTGTTACGCGAAGCGTGATGTCGTGCGCAGCACTTGGAATTGTGTTTTTTGTTGTATCTTGCTCGGGTCGAGAAAATAGCGTCCCTTTGCTGTCGGATAAAGATCGGCCGTTTGTGGTTGCGTTGGATTCTGCGCCAACACAACTAGACCCCCGGCTCTCTACCGATGCCTACTCCGAACGAATTGGACATCTTCTTTTTAATAGTCTGATCCGAACCAGTGCCAATGGGGAGATTGTTCCCGATCTCGCCTCCAGATGGGAAATACAAGACGACACGATCTATACATTTTATCTCAAAGACGCTGTAAAATTTCATGATGGAAAACCGCTAACCTCGGAAGATGTGCGATATACCTATCTGTCGATGCAAGAGGAGTCGCTGGCCTCTCCGCGCGCGAAAACGTATGAGATCGTGAAAGCGATTGAGACCCCAAACCTCACAACGGTCCGGTTTATTCTAGAGAAGCCGAACGCCCCGTTTCTCTCTCAGATGACCACGGGGATTGTTCCAAAGCATCTCGCAGAAGGCAACCCGGAGGGTTTCGCAAAAAGCCTAATTGGATCAGGCCCGTTTTCGTTTGTGCAATATCAGCCGGATCATTTTTTGGAACTTCGCGCCTTTCCAGGTTATACAATCAGTCCTCCGCCTTTGCTTTCCAGCATTTTATTTCGGATTATTCCGGATGAATCCACTCGCTTGTTGGAGCTTGCGAAAGGGAATATTGATCTGCTTCAAAATGTGTTTCCGCCGGACATGCTTGTGCGGCTTCAAAAAAATCCCGCGTTGAAAATAGAAAGGGCCGAAAGCACCACCTATTCGTATTTGGGATTTAACCTGACCGATCCTATTTTAGGAAAAGTAGCGGTTCGGGAGGCGATTGCGCATGCCATTGATAAGGAGAAAATTACAAAATATATCTTTCAGGGATTGGCCCATCCCGCAAATTCCCTGCTGACAGAGCGACATTGGGCTTATGCGCCAACACCGACGCGTTCGTATGATCTAAAACGAGCAGCGGCGCTCTTAGATGAAGCGGGGTATACGAAAGATCGGTTGGGTATCCGATTTCGTTTGATCTACAAAACCTCTCAAAATGAGTTGGGACGACGGGTTGCCGAGGTGATACAAGAAGAGCTTTCGCAGACTGGCATTGCCGTCACGATTCGAAGTTACGAATGGGGAACTTTTTTTTCTGATGTTAAATCGGGGAATTTTCAGCTTTTTTCTCTTCAGTGGGTTGGGGTGAACGACCCGGATATTTTTTATGAGTTGTTCCATTCGCAATCGGTTCCACCCAACGGATCCAATCGTGTGCGTTATCAGAACGAAAAAATGGATAAGCTGGTAGAAGAAGGCCGTGTACTGGTTGATCCAGATCAGAGAAAGCCCGTTTACAAAGCGGTGCAAGAGATTTTAGCGAAAGATGTGCCGTATGTGAGTCTCTGGCACACAAAAAATGTGGCCGTCATGAAAAAGGAAGTCATCGGCTATACTCTCTACGCCAACGGCGATTTTTACGCCTTGAGTCATACCGCGCGTTCGCAATAGAATTTATTATAGCGGACCCCTAACGCCCCAGCTAACCGGTGCGCGCTTTTTGCGCGTCCGTGTTCAGCGAATTGTTATGCCGCTGCTTTCGGGAGTTCCCAACATGGAAACACAAGAACCCCCGGATGACACTTGAGTGCCTTGGCAAACACTTTGGCCCTTTCCACACCCAAGCCAACCCAATCATTTTCAATGGCCGAAACGGTCGCCTGTGGAATACCGGTTAGGCGAGAGAGTTGGCTTTGGCTGAGTTCCTGAAGTTCTCGCAGAATCCGTAAGGATTCGCCTACCGAAACATCAATGTGCTTTTTTGCGGGGCGATAATCTTTCATCTTACGATCTCCTATAGTTATGTGCCGTTATTGAAGAGAATGTCCTATAATGAGTTGAGATTGCAAAATGACCTCCGAGGCGATAATATCGGTTTTGCAATCTTCGAGAACGGCAGAATCGACACATCAACCTGGGAGGCCACATGAAAAGAATAGAGAAAAGACAAGGAAAAAGCAACGCACAAAGTCGTGTTAAAGCAGCGATGGAAATGATCGAGAACGGATACGAAGTGGAAGCCTGCTAGAAATAATCCAGCAACTCATTCCGCTTGGGCTCATGGCGGTTGAAGAAGAACTCCAATCTGAAGTCACCCAATTGGCAGGGGATGACTATCAGCACAATGCGAAGACAATCAAGCGTTGGGGATCGAATCGGGGCTCGGTCTGTTTGGGGAACCAGAAGCTGTCCATTGCGGTACCCAGAGTTCGTGATCAGGCAACGGGCAAGGAGGTTTCTCTGGAAAGTTACCGGGCATTCCAGTCAC
>JBBTNS010000007.1:0-11456 GCA_038067655.1 Nitrospirota bacterium | reverse complement strand
TTTAATATATGAATTTTCCATCAACAGGACATATAAAACGGACTGGGAGAAGTGTATCTTCCCTTTGCCCTGGAACGGAAATATCCTCATGCCGCAAAAGAATGGGGTTGGCAATATGTTTTCCCATCTCAACGGATATCCAAAGACCCCAGAAGCGACAAGATGCGAAGATACCATTTGGATGAAAGCGGTTTGCAAAGAGCGGTGTATGATGCCGCCCGCAAGGCCGGTTTCTCAAAACCGGTCAGCCCGCACACCTTTCGACACAGTTTTGCGACACACCTGCTGGAAACCGGATCGGATATCCGCACAAGTGCAGGAACTGCTTGGGCATAAAGACCTGTCCACAACAATGATCTATACTCATGTCATCAACTGGGGCGGAAGGGGAGTACAAAGTCCCCTCGATCGGTTATAAAGGATCCCTCTATAAATCTACTGAGTGTGGCACTCGGAAATTTCTGTCAGTGGCTACGCGAAGCATTACGCCGTACGCAGTACCGCCATCCGCAGGACTTACCGATCTAACTCAATCATCTGAAGCGCCCTGATACGATCTCGAATCCCAGCCGCCTCTTCAAATTGTAATTTCTTGGCTGCCTCCTTCATTTGTTTTTGCAGCTTCTGAATCAGACGGGACAGTTGCGACTCGGAAAGATTTTCTTCCTCCCGCGTTAAGACGATTGGCGGCGCACGATAATCCTTCTCCGCCATCTGGCGGAGGGCTTCCGGAATTCCCTTTTTAATCGTCTCCGGCGTAATGCCTTCTCTCTCATTGTAGGCGGATTGTATCTGCCTTCTCCTGGACGATTCATTCATCATCGTCTGCATCGAGTTTGTTATTTTTTCCGCATAAAGGAAAACCGTCCCCTCCACATGACGAGCGGCACGTCCCGCTGTTTGAATGAGCGACCGATGCGAACGGAGAAACCCCTCTTTATCGGCATCCAAAATGGCCACGAGAGAAACCTCCGGTAAATCCAAGCCCTCCCGCAACAGATTGATTCCAATTAGAACATCAAACTTCCCGAGCCGAAGATCGCGCAGAATTTCAGTGCGCTCAATCGTTTCAATATCCGAGTGAAGATAGCGGACATGGATGCCAGCCTCATGATAATAGTCGGTTAAATCTTCGGCCATCCGCTTGGTCAGCGTGGTGACCAAGACTCTTTCATTTCGATCTATGCGGATTTTGATTTCATCTAAAAGATTGTCCACCTGTCCGATGGCAGGACGAACAAAAATTTTAGGATCCATCAGACCGGTGGGGCGAATCACCTGCTCAATCACCGTGTCTTTACAATGCTCAATTTCATACTGAGCAGGGGTTGCGGAGACATAGATGACTTGCGGAACAAATTGTTCAAATTCGGCAAACGAGAGCGGCCTATTATCAAAAGCGGAGGGAAGCCGAAACCCATGGTCAACAAGATTCCCTTTGCGAGACTTGTCCCCTTCTTGCATCCCGCCGATTTGGGGAATCGTTGCGTGACTTTCGTCAATAATAAAAAGAGCATCTTTTGGAAAAAAATCCAGTAGCGTTGGCGGGGGAGCCCCGACAGCGCGGCCGGTAAAATGGCGCGAATAATTTTCAATTCCTTTGCAGTAGCCAATCTCCCGAATCATCTCTAAATCAAAAAAAGTGCGCTGCTCAATGCGTTGCGCCTCCACCAGCAGGTTGTGTTTTTTGAAATAGGCAATGCGTTCATGCAGTTCCGATTCAATGTGGGTCAGCGCGGATTCCATGCGCCCCGGCAAAATCACATGATGGCTGGACGGGAAGACCGCAACACGCGGAATTTTTTGGAACACCTTCCCGGTTAAAGGATCAAATTCGTAAAGGGCTTCAATGACATCTCCTAGAAAATCCACGCGAATGGCAAGGGCATCTGATGAGGCGGGGAAAATCTCCAAACGGTCGCCTCGAACGCGGAAGGTGCCGCGATAAAAATCAAACTCGTTTCGTTCATATTGGATTTCTACTAACTTCTTGATGGCCGTCTCTTGTTCAAACACCATGTTCTCTTCGAGAAAAAGCATCATGCCATGATACGCCTCAGGAGAGCCGAGTCCGTAGATGCAAGAGACCGAGGCGACAATGATAATGTCGTTTCCAGATAAAACGGAGCAAGTCGCCGCATGACGCATTCGGTCAATGGCATCGTTTATTTGCGCGTCTTTTTCGATGAAGGTATCGGTATTGGGAAGATAGGCCTCCGGCTGATAATAGTCATAATAGCTGACAAAATATTCGACTCTGTTTTCCGGGAAGAATCCCTTAAATTCGTGATAAAGCTGTGCGGCGAGTGTTTTATTATGTGAGATAATCAGTGTCGGCTTTTGGACTTGCTCTATGACATTGGCCAGTGTGAAGGTCTTTCCCGACCCGGTCACGCCTAAAAGAGTTTGGTGTTTCTTGCCAAATTTTACACCCGCTGCGAGTGCCGAGATGGCCTTGGGTTGATCGCCTTTGGGCTGAAATTCGGAATGGAGTTTGAATAAGGCCATGAGGGGATGATTTTACCCCCTTATTGCGGTGTCGTTCAATCCCTCGCAACATTAACAAATGTGGATTGATAGTCCTTCGCGCTCAATACGGTGTCATAGAGTCCGATCCCTTCGCCCTCATGTTTATTGATGCCGATATAGACCAAACTGGGATCCTCGTACCGCTTGAACTTGAAGACGGCATCATTCATCAGGGGGCTATTGAAGATGCCAAGACTGACGAGATGGTCGGCTTGGAGTTGGGTCGTGGCGGAAAGAAGGTGCCTGCGTTTATCTGCGCCATGACTCACCATCTGTGTTTTGTAGGGGCGGTTCGCGAACCGCCCCTACAATCCCCGCCCCTACATTTGGATTTTCCTGGTCCAATTCCCATTGCAGGGGATTGTTGATGATATATTCTCGGATTTGTTGCAGAGATTTTTCATCCCGAATAATGTGTTCGTAATAGTTGCGTTGCCAAATAGGGATCCCGGATGAACCGCTCAATTCATTGATGCGTTTGGTCGATACTGTCTTGAATGCACCAATCAACTGTCCCAATGGTTTCCTCGTCACGGGTTGGGTCGTAGGGGCGGTTCGTGAACCGCCCCTACCATCGTCATTTAGAATCACAATGATCCCATGCAAATGATTCGGCATAACAATCCACGCATCCAATTCAACGTACGCGTATTGCGTGGCCAACCACGCCCAAGTGTTAGCCATAATCCGTCCCGCGTCATTCAATTGCATCTCCTCATTCATAATATCTCCCAAAAGGCATTTGCGATCCTGCGTACAGATCGTTACAAAATACGCGCCAGCCTGTGTATAATCGTACCCTCTTAGACGGATGGAGTGGCGGTGACGCATATTTTGTGCTTTTACATTGTGCATGGGTGGTTCCGAGTTCTTATTCATTCCCAACCTCCATCGGGCGAATCTTCGATTCGATGAAGGCGATCTCGCCCTTTGTGAGTCCGTATTTCTTGTAGAGATTTTCGTCAGTCCATTAAGTGTTCATGCTCAAGATGGGCACAAACGAGTAAGCATCCTTCGTGATATGGTGCGAATACATGAACTGGGCCACAAGAAAGCGGAACAGTCTTGTTTTCATGTAGACAATAAGATTCCTGGCTTGTGTTTCTTTCTAGTAATTTCCGACAACAAGGTATGTTTCCGTGCAGATTGTCATGGGCGGTAGCAATATCTTCTACTTGAGGTTACTTTTCCGGTTTGGCTCTGGTAGTTTTGGTAGATCCCTAACCTCAATAGAAATGGCCTGGGCGGACTTCCCACTTAACAAAGCGGTCATTTTCTTGGCTACCTCATTTTGTACCACTCCGTCCTCCTGAACATTTAAACCGCTTGTTTTTGTAACTTCTTTTACTGTTGGCGGACTGATTGTTTTCAGTCCCAAGGTGATTAAAGCCTCTTCAACCTTAGATGCGAATACGCCTTGATAATGATAGTTATTATAAGGGATAACCGTGAATGATGGTTTGGTGGGAACATCCCTCATTACTACAAAGCTGTTCGTTGTTTCACAGCCCCCCAGCATTATCGCCAACAGAGTTATAATTAAAGTTTTCATCTTGTCCTCCTCCAGAAAGCGCGATTCGATACGTTCGTTTTCCTGTTTCACCAGATCGAGCATGGCATTGACCTCGCGCTTGCCGGTCAACACCTCGCCATGGTCGGCCACCCTCCTTTTTGAGATAATCTGCTTTTCCATCAATTCCGTTTCCATTATTATCCTTGGAGTAATCGGCGTTATTTCCGCGCGGGACATGGCTAAAAAAGAAAGGAAGCTCTCACGAAGAAAGCACTTGCGGTTATGTGCCGAATCGGTCTACAGGCGGAGGCGGTTTTGGAGGGGGGGGCGATTTTTTTGGATCGCGCGAGCCGGTTTCCTTCACCTGCTGCTGAACCTCTTCCCAGCTTTCACTGGTGATTTGAATCCCCTTGTTCTTCAGCTCAAAATCGGCTGGGTTGCTGCACCACTTCATCGCCTCCTCAAAGCTGATCAATTCTTTCTGACAAAGATCATGTAAGGATTGGTCAAAGGTCTGCATCATGTATTGCGAACGTCCCGATGCAATCAGCTCATGAATCCGCCTTGTTTTTTCAGGGTCTATGACCGCCTCCTTAATAGACGGGGTGGCCATCATCACTTCCACCGCCGGCACACGGCCTTTTCCCACTGCTTTTGGAACCAGACGCATTGAAATAATGCCGCACAAAACCGAAGCCAGCTGCATCCGAACCTGTTTTTGGTTGTAAGGCGGAAAGACCGAGACAATTCGGTTGATGGTCTCCACCGCATCTAACGTGTGCAGCGTACTAAAAACCAGATGCCCCGTCTCTGCGGCAATCAACGCCGTCTGAATCGTTTCAAAGTCCCGCATCTCCCCTACCAAAATGACATCCGGGTCCTGGCGCAATGCCGAACGAAGCGCAGTCCCAAACGATTCGGTGTCCGGGCCGACTTCCCGCTGGCTAATCAGACACTTTTTATCACGAAACAGGTACTCAATGGGGTCCTCAATTGTTACAATATTGCAGGCCCGATTCTGATTAATATACTCGATCATTGAGGCCAACGTCGTTGACTTTCCGCTTCCCGTTGTCCCCGTAATTAAGATAAGACCGCGGGTCTCTTTCGCCAATTTTTCAATGGCCGGGGGAAGCATCAGCCCCTCTATGGATAAAATCGTAGCAGGGACAATTCGAAAGGCCATGCCGGGAGTGCCGCGTTGCTGAAAAATGTTCACGCGGAACCTTCCCAGCCCGGGGCGGCTATAAGCAAAATCACACTCAAGCTTTCCTTTTGCCTTTTCCTTCTGCTCCGGGGTCATCATCCCATCTACCAAGTTCAAGATAGCGGGCTTTGTGACTTTTTCGTAATGATCCAGGGCAAAAAGTTTTCCCCCGACCCGAATCGTTGGATGTGACCCGACCTTAATATGAAGATCGGAGGAGTTTGAGCCAATCGACTCTTTCAAAAGCGCATCAATATCAATTTCCATTTTAACCTTTTTCTGCGCGACCTGCTGGATTCGTGCGGGAAGCTGGAGCGGGTGCGGGAGGGGTTCCCTCCTCGCTCTCGAATGAGGCGGCTCTCAGGAGTTGCTCAATGGTTCCCGCGATGGCCGGATTTTCTCGTAGAAAAGCAACAGATTGATCTCGTCCTTGTCCAAGTTTTTCGCCCTTAAAGGAGTACCATGCCCCGCTTCTGTCTACCACTTTTTTCTCGACACCCAAATCCAGTACCTCCCCCAACTTAGAAATCCCCACATTAAAGAGGATATCAAACTCGGCTTGTCGAAATGGCGGTGCCATCTTATTTTTAACCACCTTAACGCGTACCCGATTCCCGATGACCTCTTGTCCATCTTTCAGCGATTCGATTCGGCGGACATCAAGCCTGACCGATGCGTAAAATTTTAACGCATTACCGCCCGGTGTGGTTTCTGGATTGCCGAACATGACCCCAATTTTCATGCGGATTTGATTGATGAAAATAACGGAGGTGCGTGATTTTGAAATCGCTGCCGTCAGCTTTCTTAACGCTTGGGACATGAGACGGGCTTGCAAGCCCATGTGAGAGTCGCCCATCTCCCCTTCAATCTCCGCCCGGGGGACAAGTGCCGCAACGGAATCCACAACCACGATATCCAATGCGCTGCTTCTAACGAGTGTTTCCACAATTTCTAACGCTTGCTCGCCGGTATCGGGCTGAGAGATGAGCAGATCGTCCGTCTTGACGCCCAATTTTCGTGCGTAATTAATATCGAGTGCATGTTCTGCGTCAATGAAGGCGGCGACGCCACCCGCCTTTTGTGCTTCTGCGACAACATGCAGAGACAAGGTCGTCTTCCCGGATGATTCAGGGCCGAAAATCTCAATGACCCGTCCGCGCGGCAACCCGCCGATGCCTAGCCCAATGTCTAAACCCAGAGAGCCAGTTGAAATCACCGGGACATGGACTTTTGTTTGGTCGGCCCCCAACTTCATAATGGCCCCCTTCCCAAACTGTTTCTCGATTTGGGAAAGTGCCAGCTCTAACGCTTTTTCTTTCGGATTTTCTTTTGGGTTTTCTTTGCGGTTATCTTTCTCTGCCATGATTCCTCCATAAAATGGTATAAGAAACCCTTATACGCGCTTTTGTTTTTTTTTGCTATTTATTTAGTGTTTTCATTCAGACGCCGCCACAGCGTTTCTAACGCAATCTGTCCTGCTTGCTCCCGAATCTCGGCTCTTGATCCATAAAGATGATGTTCTGTGGTTGTTGTCTCCTTATTCTTTGAGAGGCCAATATAGACGAGCCCCACCGGCTTTTCATCCGTGCCGCCGGTTGGGCCTGCAATGCCTGTTACAGAAAGCCCCCAATCGGATGATTCAAGCACGCGAACGCCTCCTGCCATTTTAGCCGCGACCTCCGGGCTAACTGCTCCTTTTTTGTGAATCAACGCATGCGGGACGGAAAGCTGTTCCTCCTTGGATTGGTTGCTATAAGAAACGGCAGCCCCGTTAAAGTAGCGGGAAGCCCCGGCCACTTTTGTAAGACGTGCCGCAATCTCGCCGCCGGTACAAGATTCGGCGATTGAAACACTCTCCTTGCGTGCAAGCAGGGCGGCGCCTACAGCCTCCTCAATGGATTCTCCCTCAAAAGAGTAACAACATTCGCCGAATTTTTCGCGAATGGCGGAAGCGGCATTCAGTAAGGATGCCGACTTTTCCGATGCTGCGATGAGTAGATCAATCCCTGCCACTTTTTGAATGATTTTATGGCGGATTGATAAAAAATGGGGATTTTTGCGAATAAATGCGGTCAACTCGTCGGTGCTGCCCCCCGACATCCGAATCCACTGCCCTACATATCCTCCCCCTGCCTTTTCCGGGAGCAGGTTGATTGCTTTTTTAATCTCGGCTTGGAAAGGATAAACCGTCTCTCTTGTTCCGGGAGTCATCACCAGCAGGGTGACTTGGGGCCGAGGGGTCAGCATAGAATTGACGTCCTCCTTTTTCTTCGCGTCAAAGGGCAGAATAAAAAGTGGAATATCGGATAGATCGGCCAGATGCGTGGTTCCGGAGGGAAGCAGCGCGCCGTCCTTTCCCAGCATCAGCCGTTTTCGGCTCACCCGATAAAGCAGCTTGCGAATCAACTCCTCTCGATACTGCCATCCAGAAACGCGTGTTGCGATGACGCAAACAATCGAGGCGCGCGTCGTGGCTGCTGTGATGATCTCTTCGATTCCCTTTTCGTTCTCGTCAATTGGGGTAAAGGCTATTTTTTGAATCCCTGCAGAGTAAAGTGGTTTTAAGAGCCCTTCCGACTCGCCGTAAAGGTCAGATGGAATCCCTAGAAAAATAATTTCGGCGGACGGATCGTTCATGAAGAAATGGACAAACTGATGTAATAGAAAAGCCAAACAAGAGCGATTGAGTAGAGGGCGGCGACCAGATCATCGGCCATAATCCCTAAGCCTCCCGGTAGATACTCTGCCTCCCGAACACCTACAGGTTTTGTAATATCAAACAGACGAAAAAGGAGAAATCCAAAAGCCTGCCAGAGGAACGAGGCCGGGATGAGAAGCATGACGAGAAAAATGGCTGCAATTTCATCAATGACGACGCTTTTGGGGTCTTTTTGTCCCAAAAAATGAATAGATAGCTGTGAGACGTAAACCCCGGTCGCAAAGAGGGCGATCCACGCGGGGATTGCGTAAACCAGGGGGGCTGTTCTAACCGGGAGGAAAAGAATAAATCCAAGAACCGTTCCAGCGGTTCCGGGCGCAATCGGCAGATACCCCGTCCCCAATCCAGTTGCGAGTGATAAGGATAAAAACCGGTGGGCCGATGTCTGCATGGCAAAAAATTACCTGATCACACAGTGATTGTCAAGAAAGCCTCTAAAAACTGTCAGTGACAAAAAATGTCACATAGATTGTCATAATGACATTTTACGACAGGATATAGACAATGGGCATATTTATATCTGATTGAAAATTAACATATTTATTATTTTCTAAATATGGCATGGAATCTGCTTTATACTATTGTGAGTGAGATCGCGTTGGGTTTCATTGAGCAGAGAAGATTAAATCATTAAGGAGGATACCATGTTGAAGAATATAAAAAACACAAAGGGGTTTACCCTGATTGAGCTGATGATCGTGGTCGCGATTGTCGGCATCTTGGCGGCCATCGCCATTCCAAACTTTTTGGCCTATCAGGCCAAGTCGAAGCAATCAGAGGCAAGGGTCAATCTAGGTGCCATCTTTACCAGTCAATCGGCCTTTTTCTCAGAAGAAAACGTGTATAGCGACAATTTTAAAGCGATTGGCTGGCAACCGATTGGGACTGCTAAGCAGGTGTATTCCTATGGGTTGGGTGCGTCTGCAGGTGCATGTGTTGCAGCAGGCTCAGTTGCCTGTAGTTTGTGGGCGAATCCAGCAGCACTAGCGATTACCACATGTGACGCGCCGGGGAGCCTAGAAGCTGCAACCGCTACAATCTTTAACGCAACTGCACGTGGGAACATTGATTCGGATACCAGCACCGATTGTGTGCATATCAACCAGGCGAAGGTCTTTACGAATCTTCCAAATGATGTCTCCGCGAATTAATCTCATTTGAGATTGTAGGTTTTTTGGGGGGAAGGGGTGTTGCTAAAGGGAGGTCTTCCCGGCACCCCTTCCCTTTTTTGCCATGTTTTTTAGGGGAATATGGCTATTCGTCAAAAAATTTCTGTTCTGGTTTCTCTTCTTTTATTAATCCCCATTATTTCAATACAAAAAAGGATTGATTTAACGCGGGGAGACTTCCATGCGATTCACGCGTTAAGCGATCTGCCTTCCGGCCCTCTGTTACGTATTGCCGCTTTGGAATATAAATCAGTCATGGCTGATCTTTTATGGTTGCGGGCCGTACAGCTTTTAGATGAAGCTTCGGGACCTCGTTATGATCGGTTCTATGAGATAACAGACCGCGTTACGGATCTAGACCCTTTGTTTTCACCCCCGTATCTCACAGGCGGAATCGCCCTTTCCTTTCTGGCAAAAAAGGTTTCTTTGAGCAATGCCATTTTAGAAAAGGGAACGAAGAATGATCTTCCCCGGTGGGAAATCCCCTTTTACTTGGGATTCAATTATCTGTATCATCTAAACGACCCTGTGATGGCCGCCCGTTATATGGAGCAAGCCTCCAAACTTCCGGGATCTCCGGAGTATCTTCCTCTTTTAGTGGCCCGTCTTTATCGTCAGGGGGACAATCATCAGACCGCCGTCCTTTTTTTAAAAGGGGTTTATCTAACCACACATGATGAAAAAATTAAAGAGAAAATTGCCGAGCGAATCATCGAAATTGAGAAAGAAATGGCGGGACATGTTCCTCAATGAAATCTAGAGGCTTCTTAGGGTTAAAATGAGCGTAATTAAAATAGAAGGGCTTTCGAAAGAATATACGCTTGGGCTGGGGCAGACCAGGCGGGTCGCCTTAAGGGACCTTTCCCTTGAGATTAACCCAGGGGAGGTCTTTGGTTTTTTAGGCCCGAATGGTGCTGGCAAGACAACCACAATTAAAATCCTCGTTGGCTTGATGGCACCCACATCGGGAACAGCTCGACTATTCGATCAAGAGATTACCAATGAGTCGGTTCGATCAAAAATAGGGTTTCTGCCTGAAACCCCCTCGTTCTACGAATATTTAACGGCTGTCGAAATACTTTCTTTTTATGGGCAACTATTTAATCTTCCTAAAAGCGAGATCAGAGGAAGAGTCGCTTCCTTGCTAAAACAGGTGGGTCTTGAATCATCGCGGGATCTGCAGCTTAGAAAGTTTTCAAAAGGAATGCTCCAAAGAGTTGGGATTGCTCAAGCCCTCATTAACGATCCTGAGTTGATCATTTTAGATGAACCCATGTCGGGACTCGATCCCATCGGCCGGAAAGAGATGCGTGAGCTAATCCTTATGCTTAAACATCAGGGGAAAACAATCTTTTTTAGCTCCCATATTATTCACGATGTTGAAATGATTTGTGATCGTGTCGGTATCCTTGCGGAGGGACAGTTGCTGGGAATGGGGCATCTCGATGAAATTCGTAAGAATGGTGAAACGCTGGAGGAATGTTTTATCCGCCTTGTTCAGAAAGAGGTGCCAGAATGAAATGGATGGCTGTTTCTACCAATACCTTTAGGGCGGTTATTCGGGACAAAATCCTTTATAACCTACTGATCTTTGCATTGGTCATGATCGTGGGATCCATTTTGCTCTCGACATTAACCATTGGAGAACGGTCCAAGATTATTATCGATTTTGGTTTGGCGGGAATGAACTTCTTTGGGGTTTTAATGGCAATTTTTTTGGGGATTGGCCTGGTCAGCAGGGAGATCGAAAGAAAAACCCTTTATACGGTTTTGTCAAAACCAATCGGAAGAGTCGAATTTCTGGTTGGGAAATATGTCGGTCTCTTATTGACGTTGGCTCTCAATATGATAATTATGGGCATTGTCCTTTATTTAACACTTGCAATTGAGGAGATTCGATGGGGTCTTTCCATTTGGGAGATATCCCCTCGACTGGTTTTGGCGATGGGGATGATCTATCTCCAGCTCGCTATGATTACCGCCGTCGCACTTTTATTTTCAACCTTTACAACAACAACCCTCGCCGCGATTTTTACGCTATCCATTTATATAATCGGCCATATAAGCTCCGACCTTGTTGCCTTTGGAGAAAAATTGCCTGTAAAATCAACAGTATTTATCATGAAGGCGATCTACTATATTCTGCCGAATCTTTCCAATTTTGACATTAAGGGTCTGGTTGTTCACAACGTGCCAATCCCCCCAAGCTACTTCCTCATGACGTTTTTGTACGCGATCTGCTACATCACGTTACTGATGGGGATTGCGTCTTTTGTGTTTAATCGAAGGGATTTGAAGTAGGGGCGCGCGAAGGGTGAA
>JBBTNS010000006.1:0-31635 GCA_038067655.1 Nitrospirota bacterium | reverse complement strand
GGAGCAAGCGCCTTGGGTTTGTCAGAAAGACAGATGGTTCGGCTGATGGCATCGGTTCGGCAGCATGGCCCATCGGGTCTGATGCATGGGAATCGAGGGAATCAGCATACACGGAAGTATGATCTGGTTGAGCAAGAGAAGGTATTGAAGTTGGTCAAAGGGCAGTATTCCGATGTGAATGACACCCATTTGGCAGAGCTTCTGAAGGAACACGAAAAGATTGAAATGGGTTGGGAGAGTTTGAGAAGGCTATTGAGAGGGGTCGGGATGACCCCAAAGAAGAAGCGACGAGGGAAGGTCTCCCGACGTCGACGGGATCGGAGATCGGCCTTGGGGGCGATGATTCAACTCGACAGCTCTTTACACGCCTGGTTGAAAGGACAAGACCCTTTTGGGCTCACCGGAGGAATTGATGACGCGACCAATAAGGTTTGGGCCTAGTTTGAAGTATCGGAGTGTATGTGGGGATCCCTTCGGCTGCTTCAAAATATCGTTACGTCGGACGGCATCCCCATGAGTGTTTATACGGATCGGCATACGATTCTGCACTTCTTTTGAGGGATTAACGCTTCAGATTCCCGCATCTTCTAAGTGGGCATCCATTGCGGGGCAAAAGGTGACGGTGATGCAGCTCCAGAACGGATCGTTGGAGGTCTGGTACAAACAACAGATTGATTTTGGCGTGACAGGGCACCGAGCTAAACTGGGTATTTCTATTACGGAGTGCTGCTGGTTTACCCCCGAGGATGCGCTTTCTTATGAACGGCTTTCAGATGTTTTCGTTCCAAATGGGTATAAATTTGCGTCGTTGAGATGTCGGCATGGCCCAACATCATCTGAACCGATCTTAAATCGGCTCCGCCCAAAAGCAAGTGCGTTGCAAAAGAATGCCGAAGCATGTGGGGCGTGATTTTACGCGAGATGCCCGCCAATTGGCCGTATGTTTGCAACCGCTTCCAAAAAGATTGACGGCTCATTCCCTTTCCGTGCTGGCTGATAAAAAGGGTTTCAGAACTTGTTCCTTTTGAAAGCCTTGGACGACTGTTTAATAAATATTTTTTTATTTTAGACAGAGCCAGATCACCAACGGGAACCATCCGATCTTTGGACCCTTTTCCACGCGCAATGAGATAGCCTGCTTCCATGTTCACTGAGTCTTTTGTCAAGGAGATCAGCTCGGAAACGCGAAGGCCTGTCGCATATAAAAGCTCAATCATTGCGTCGTCGCGAATCCCTGCGGGGGGTTCTCCTTTCGGCAGGGCAAGGAGCGATGCGACCTCTTGTTCAGAAAGGGCAACGGGAAGACGAAATCCTTTTTTAGGAGAAACAATATGGGCAAAGGGGTCCTGGTCTAAAACACCTTCTGCTAACAAATATTTAAAAAATGTTCTAATGGTAGAAAGAATGCGGGTGGCCGAGGAAGGAGAAAGCCCAGAATGATGCAGCACTTCTAAAAAGGAGGCGATCGCCTCTTTATTAACTTGACCGATAGCCGAAGATTCGCGCACTCCAAGGAAGGCTCTAAACCGCTTTAAGTCTTGGGAGTATGCCGATAAGGTATTATTCGAAAGACCTTTTTCAACAGACAAATAATTTAGAAAGTGATCTAAATATTGATCCATAAGGGCGCGGGATCGCGACGATTACAGTATGGAGGATTTGGCGGTGCAAAAGGCCTAAGCGGCACCTTGAACCACCAAACAAAAAGTCGGTCAAGTTTCAGAAACTCGGATTTGGGTGCCGGAGGCCGGAATCGAACCGGCACGCGCCTAAGCGCGAGGGATTTTAAGTCCCTTGCGTCTGCCTATTCCGCCACTCCGGCAATTACAACGAAGCAGCAGATATCCTTTTAACATGACGGGCTTCAGCCGTCAAGGGTATTTTCCCATGGCCACCCCATAAACAAGTTAAACTCAGTCGCCCGATTCCCCGTTCTAGTATTGTTGTTCCTCGGCATTTGCCGCTTGTATCCGCTGTAGCTTGATTAACTTATCCAAACCTTCTTTTGAAATTTTGATACTATCGGCCACGGCAATGCCCCGCGTCCCTGATTCGGCATTCTCCTTGGCACGATCGGTTTTCCTCTTCGCAAAAAGGTTTTCATAGTTTCTCAAAACACTTTGGACTTCCATAGCTGTGTATTCCATGGCACGCCCTCCTCATCTATATTCTACCCTATTTTAAGAAATTTTGCAGAAAAAATAATTTTTTCTTAAATTGAGCGGCAGGCTCGTCCTCCTCTTTTGCACGCAGACAAAAGAGGACAAACACAGCATTTTCGCTGGTTTAGGACAATGGGACAGTTTCCAGACATGCCCAGATGACAAAGCGGGAAATCGTATTTTAATGGATCATCCGGGTCAAATTGCATGAGGCTTTGTGTAATCTCTTTCGCCATTACCCAATCGGGCGTTTTTCGCGATGTCAGACCTAAGTATGCAGAAATCCGCGCAATATGCGTATCGAGTGGTATAATTAGCTTAGATGGGGGGATGGTCTTCCAAATGCCAAAATCAAGACCATCATTCGCGGTTAATACGCCCGATACCGCTGGGCGAACCATCCATCGCAAATAAAGATTCCATCGTTTACAAGCGCTTCCCTCTGTTGGATTCGGGAAAAAATGCAACAGTCCGGGAGGCTTTTTTGTCGATTTATAGATTGGATGGGTATCAATCGCTAGAATATGCTCGACGCACCGAGATAGCGTTGGCCCTAAATCCCTATCGGTCTCATGGTAACAGGCGAGGAAAAAGGATTGAATTGTGCCATATTTCAAAATGATTTGGCTCATGATGTAAAGTAGTGCCAGAATGTCGTCTGCAGTGTTGAATCGGTAAGAAACATTGCAAAAACGACTTCTTTCACGAGAAAGATCAAATGTTTTTAGATAGTTGTAGAACGACCCAAACTGTTCTGAAAGCGATAATATTTTTTCAATCGGTTGATGAAAGAAGGATGCCCGGCCGTATGAAAATGAGGCGGTTAACCAGCCGACCGCCTCAATCTCTCGTGGATCGGAGTAACGATGAACGATGGCCACCGGATCGTTTCCAATCCGATGTAAAATTGGAATGTTGTAAAATGCCTCAAGGGTGGGAGAAAGCCGTTTTATTTTCTGTGGTGTCATCATTCTCATAGTGCAACTTGGTCAATACAAGAGTATGCTATTTTACATGATAGATGCGTGGCCTGTATAATTGTTTTGGTGTTTCCATGTGGTATTATTGCTAGACAGGCTGTAGCAACAACAGGGGAATACGCCATGAAAGTGCTCATTATTGACGACGATGAGGTTGACCGTCTGACCACGATACGGCTGCTCAATGGAGCAGATATCACCTTGCATGTCGCGTCTAATCTTCGCGATGGGGTCCACCTCGCCTTAACGGAAGTGTTCGACTGCGTATTGATTGATTTTGAATTGGGCAATGGAACCGCTGTTGACTTTCTCGTGGCGACGGAGCCGGCCGACTTTGCGATCATTGTATTAACAGGGCATGCCAACGAAGATTTGGCTATTGATACCCTTCGAAGCGGCGCGCAGGATTATCTCGGGAAGAGCAATCTAACCCGCGCAATCCTTTTACGGGCCATGCGATACGCATGCGAACGCAAAGGGGCCGTCCAACAAATCGCTCATCTGAATGCAAAGCTTCGAGTAGCCAACGCGAACCTTGAAGATATTGCGCAACATGATCCGTTAACCGGCGTTCTCAATCGGCGCGGTGTCCAGGATCGGATTACCGTTGAGGCCCAGCGGGCACACCGCACCGGTGGCGACATGATGGCCTTGTTCATTGACTGCGACGACTTCAAATTGATCAATGATATTCATGGTCATTCGATTGGGGACCAAACGTTGCAGGCCGTGGCGAATGTCTTGAAAAAGGCGGTACGACCGACGGATCACGTGGCACGCGTGGGAGGCGACGAATTCCTTGTCCTGTTACACGATATTCGGAATGCAGATGCAATGGCGGTCGCTGAAAAGATTGAAGAGGGTGTCCGAGCCCAGCAGATATCAAGCCCCACAGGATTGGTCAGAATCAGTTGCAGCATGGGCTGCTGTCCTGTCGGCGGAAAGGATCTTTCACTGGATCTGATTATACACCATGCCGAAAAAGCGTTAAAGCAAAGCAAGGCTTTGGGCAAGGATATGATCAGCACATCACAGATGAAAGAAGCTGATGGGAAAACCGATGAAGAGGACGCACTGGACTTAGTGGAATTCTTGAACGGCCTCAAAAGCGGAGAAAAATTACATGTCATTGAGCAGCCGATCATCAGATTGAGTGACGAGGTTATCGTTGGATACGAGCTTTACACGCACGGCCCCCCTGGCGAGTACCAGCAGGCGGAGGCCTTCCTGCAGCTTGCGTTGGCGACAAATCAGGGTGTAGCCGTTGACATGGCTTGTCTGCGCGCTGTGTGTGATCATGCCCAAGATATTCCTCAAGGGGGAGAAGGGCCGCTCCACATTAACCTCTTTCCCACGACACTAAAAGAGGTGGGAATCCCAAAGGTACTGACGATGCTCCGAGAAATCCAAAAAAGATCAGGGAGGACTGTCTGTCTTGAATTTAATGAGCGCCGTTTCATTGGTTCTGCGGCGGACTTTCAGTATCTGACAAAATGTATGGCATCGGAAGGGATATTGCTCGCACTGGATGGCGTTCGGTTGAGCCGATCCGGCCTTGAAATACTGCTATTTCTGGAGCCTGCCTTTATTAAGGTGGATCGGAGTCTTATTATCGGGGCCCATCATGATTCCGGACGTATCCAAATGCTAAAGCGACTTGTTGATATTGCCGCGCAGCGCAATATCAAAAGCGTCGCAGTTGGGATTCATAGTCTCGGCGAGCTGGGAATGGTTAAAAAACTCGGATTTGACATGGGACAAGGTTACTATCTCGATGAAAAGGTCGTTAGTAACCTGGGCGCTCAGTAGGTTTCTAGAGGTGCCCTTCCCCATCTCGTCGCGCAATCAGTGTCATCACAATCGATCCAAATTTTGCTTTTGATTTGATCAGGACGGGAATCTTGCGATCATCGTCTGTCACCCAAATTAAAAGCCGGCCTTTTGTAGACGAGGTCCCTTCATAACGCGGGGTTGTCTGCAGCTTAATTGCATTAAAATCGCCAATGGGGGTCTTCACCCTCTCTTTTCCTAGAACGGCAATCTCTAGCTTTCCGTTCTTTTTCCCTTCGTGAAGATCAATAAACATCGATTGTCCAACCGTTAAGGGATGAAATGTCCGGAAGACATAAAGCGAACTGAGTGAGTCATTTACTTTCGGCGGAATATCAAAAACCGTCTGCTGTCCATTTTCTATCAGTGTCGCTTTGTGTGTGACTTGATCAAACGTAATTTGTTTTTCGCGCTTTCTTTTTCCCTCATGCTGCTTGACAAAAATCGCATGGGAATAAAGCGCTTTTGGATTAAGAAACGACTCAATCCGATCATTAACGCGATAAAAAATAGAAGAAAAATCGCTCGACTGTACGGTAGACAACAACGGATAGACCTCCTGTCCGTTTTGCGTGATGGCTTCTAAAACAGCCAAAACAGCCACGCCAGAACTCACCCCCAAATACTGAACATCGTACGTCAGTTTTTCTCCGGGGGCAAAAGGAAGCGCGGACGATAGCGGTAAAGGATTCGGCGTTGGCCCTTTTTCCATTGCGAGAGCTGGCATCACCAGCAAAAAAATCAGAGAGAGTACAATTTTATAACGGGTCGGTCTTTGGTGTGCCATTGTCTTTCATATAAATACGGGACAACTCTACATAGTTTTTTGCCGATTGAGACAGGAAGGCGGTTTCTTCTTCGGAGAGATTTCTTTTGATCTTGGCAGGGGCACCCAACGCGAGCGTTCCTGCAGGCACGATCATGCCTTGCGTAATCAGTGCCCCAGCCCCAACCATTGCACCCTCTTCGATGACAGCGCCATCCAGTACAATCGCACCCATGCCGATTAAGACTCGATTTTTAATCGTACAGCCATGTAAGGTCACATGGTGCCCCACCGTAATCTCATCCCCAATAATCAAAGGGCGTGTTTTTCGGGTGACATGAAGAATCGATAAATCTTGAATATTGGTTTTCTCGCCGATTCGAATAAAATGAACATCGCCTCGAATCACGCTATTAAACCAAACCGAGCTTTCCCTCCCGATCGTTACATCCCCGATAACAACAGCCGTTGGGGACACAAACACGGTTGGATCGATTTGGGGTATTTTGTCTAAAAATGGGTAGATCATACTCTAGCGACGACGGTAGCATATGGAAGATTGAGCGCGCAAGCAACGGAACAATCTGTCTCGTGATTAGCCGTCAAAGCACTCGTGGCGTGTTTCATAAAAGGCCATCTTCCTTACGGGGAATAGCAGCAACCCCAAAAACATTGATCCCTGCTCCCTTCCCCTTGACCTCAACCCCCTTGAAAGAAACCAACCGAATCCGTCCAATTTTTTTATTTTTGGTTCTTTGTGATATTGTGCCCCGAATCGGCGTCGCGTCATCCTCTCTGACCTCTAACATCTGACTCACCTGATTATAGGTCTCTTCTGTAATGACAAGAGGGACTTGGAGCTTTCGGGTGAGCGATTCCGCTCGCGCAGCCACGTTCACTGAATCACCAATCACGGTATAGTCCATTTTTTTCCCTTCGGCCCCCATATTGCCAACAATCGCCTCCCCCGTGTTGATGCCAATCCCAATCTCAAACGGATCCACCTTTTCCTCCCGCCATTGTTGATGCAATTGCATCAGCCGGTCCTGCATATGCAGGGCGCAACGGATAGCCCGTTCAGCATGATCCTCCTGTGGCAAAGGAGCGCCCCAATAAACCATGACCGCATCGCCCACAAACTTATCGAGCGTTCCTTCCCAATAAAATGCCACATCGGTCATCGCACCTAAGTATTGGTTCAGGACATGGACCACCTCTGAGGGAGAATGGTGTTCGCAGTAAGAAGTAAACCCCTTAATATCTGAAAACAGGGTGCTCACGACTTTTTGTTGCCCTCCCAGCTGGGCCAATTCAGGCCGCCGGATTAATTCCTGTACAATACGCGGGGAAACATAGCTTGCAAACATCTTGCGAATATTACGTGCCTTTCTTTCCTCCGTAAAATACTGAAAGGTGGTGTACCCGGTGTAGGTTGTGGCGATGGTTCCAAACGGATAAACAACAAATATCCAAAGCCCCTGATCGCTAAAGAGCCATACGGCTGCCGCTCCATGCGCAAAAAGGAGTGACCCAGCCAAAAGGGCGGCGCTTATGGCCCCGAGTCTTGGAAGTCCGATCCAAAGAATTACGCCGTACAGAAGGATCAGTGCCATATCCAGCAATTTCATCAGTTCTGTGCGTTGAAGAAAACGGCTTGAAAGAATCGTGCTGATGGCATGGGCATGTGTCTCTACGCCTTGCATGGCTCCGAATGGACTCGCCTTCAGCTCGCCATAGCCATGGGCGGTGACGCCCACGAGGACGATCTTTCCTTCAAAAAGATCAGGCGGAAGCTCATTATTCAGAAGGTCCATCGCGGAATAGTGCGGAAAGGTTTTTCCTGGGCCTAGATAGTTAATCAGCATGCGCGCTCCCTCATCCGTTGGGATATTAATGTCCCCTAGGCGAATCTCCTCTCCTAGGCGCAACTGTGTATCCATGGGTGTTAGATCAAGATAAAGTCGAGCCGCCTGAATGCTGATCGGAGGATAGTATTCGTCGCCATATCTAACGGCAAGGAGTACGCTCCGCAACACCTGGTCGCGGTCAAGAAGGGTTGAGACGTGCCCCAGCGCGGCAGTTGTGCCTACAAATCCCTTTAAAGGGAGCAACACCCCGTCCGCTTTAAACAGCGATGAAGCACCCTGGGTATTTCGTATTCGACTGTATGCAAAGTCCTGAATGAAGTCCGGAATCTCCTTTTCCTGTTTTCCAGCCTCATTGTCTTTTGGAATATCGAATACAACGGAGAGAATGACGTTTCCAGCCTTTTTAAAGGCTTTGGCAAGGGCAGCGTCGTCCCGGGAGAGAGAGGAACGGCGTGATCGGCCGGTTTCAGGTTGGCCCTCACGTGTTTCAGAAAAAAGCATATCGAACACAATCACCTTCGGATGGCCCTTGGCAATCCGATCGATCATCTTGGCAATGGTCTTCCTAGGAAAAGGCCAGATTCCTAATGTTCGAAAGGTCTGTTCGTCGATGGTAATAAGAACAATGTTATCATCTGGAGGCAACTCTCCCCGAATTTTAAATCGAAGATCGAGGGTGTTTTGTTCCAAACCTTGAAAAAAAATCGGATCCTGTATAACCAGCCCTACAAAGAACATGGCCATGGCCAGAATCATAAATCGCCCCATTCGAGGCGACATCAGTCCTTTTTCACTGAAAAAGAATCGGAACATAAACGGTTTCCCTCTCACTTCCACCGCTGGGAGAGGGAGCCAATGTCAGTTTTATTGTAAGACTGTTAATAGAACTACCGAGTCGGAATCACCAGAATAACATTGGTTGAGTTATTCGAAGAGGGTGTCCCTTCAGTCGGCGTGCCGGTGGAAGAACCAGCGCCATTATTATTTCCCCCCGTATTGAACCCCGCCTTATTATGAAACTGATACACGCCTCTGGATGGAATGGGGTCGGAGAAATAGATTGGCCCCTGCGGCGCATTCACCCGTTCTTTGGGCTGATAAGCCGCGGTCGTTTCCATTATCAATTGCTGTAATGCAGGAGGCGACATCTGGGAGGGAAGGGTCGGGGGAAGCGTGCCCGTGACAGTGGTAAACTGATTCGCGGTTAATGTACCCGTCTGAGAGGGGTTGAATGGGTTATGGACCACCACATTCCCTTCCAAACAAACAATCAATACTTGACCATTTTCCAGTATTTGGACAATAAAATGGGTTCCCCGCGCCGAAGAGACCGTGTTTTCTGTATGAACCTCGAAAGCCCCGGTATGCTTTCCAACAATTGATCGGAGGGACCCTTTCACCAAACCAAACACAGAGCTTCTTGTCTTCTCGGCCGGATCAAAGATGGCCTGGTTAATGACAATCTCCGCCTTTTGGCTTAGACTTAAGACAGAGTCGTCTTTAAATAAAATTTTGGCATTGGAACTTGCGGCTGTAGTGATCCGGTCTTTGAAGTAGACGCGGCTTCCACCCTGAACCGCGATAGCGGTCTTTTCCCCCTCATGAGTGACCTGCACCTTGCCCGTCACTGTAGCAAGATTCCCAACTTGCTCCGCCGCATAGGACAAAGAGGCCATGATAATGATCAGCAAGAGCTGTAGAATAACTCCCTTTTTCACTACTTCAATCCTCCACTAAAACTTGTAGGTAAAGTAAGCGGATAAAATCCCGCGTTTATAATCAAAATCCAATACATTGGAATCATTTCGAGTATAAATATATTGCAAAAGTACGTCTGTTCTAGGAATCAATTTGGATGAGCTGACACCGGCATTGGCCATGTAAATTTTGTCCTCCCGATGTTTATCTATTATTGGGTGATCGTAGCGTCTTTCCGTATAGTCGAAAGAAATCTCTCCCTGCAATGAGGAGCCAATCAGAAACCGAGCGCCTGTTAAAAGACGATGACCAACCGACTCCGAATCGAAACCGTGCGCTTTCTTCGTATCGGAAACAATCCCAGCACGAAGCCGTGCATTAGGCAGGTTGACTTGTTCAATCAAACTGATGGCGTGTGTTATCCCATCGCGATTGGAATTGGCGGGAATCTGTCGGCTATTTTTGAAGTCTTCTTGCTGAAACTGGTAGGCCACGATGATCTCTTTATTTTTGCCGTGGGCAAAGGTCGCTTCGGGCCGAAGCGACTGGCCATAAAGATAGTCCTCGTTATCGACCCGGACCCACTGAGCGAAATAATCGACCTGCCCCGTTAGCCGATCTTTCTCATAACGGATATAAAAATCGAGTTCATGACTTTGGGTGTTAAATTGCGTTAACGTGGCATAGAGATTTTGATAGATCGAATAGGCAACCCCGCTTTTGTTAACAAAAGACTCAAAAGGATAATTCGCGTGCAGATAGACAAGAACACGGCTATCTGCGGCGCGGGAAACACCTAAGGAGCCGTCGGACGACTCCAGCAATACGTTATCGTCATACTGTATCCCTACCGAGCCAAAAATCTGAAGTCCTTTATCTTTTGCCAATACCCTATCAATCCGTTTTAAGTAATCGGAGGCCGATTGCCCGATAGGCGATGCGGGATCAAATGCAACAACTTCTGTAAATTCCGGTTGAGCGTCTTCCAATGCATTTAATTTGAAGTAGATTAATCCTATCCGATAGCGGGCTTCCGCAGCGATAGCGGGATGCCGATCATCACTCGCGGCGCGGAGAAAGGGGGCAATCGCCTCTTTGTCTTTTCCCATTGCCTCATAAACATAGCCTTGGTAAAGAGGCGTGGAAGGGTTCTTGGGAGCCTTTTCAAATGCCGTAAGAGCCTGCTCATATTCCAGGTCAAGATAAAAAACAACACCCAGATCAAATGCGGCCTCTTGGTATCCCTGTTCAAGGGCGCGGCTAAGGTATTTCTTTGCTTCGTTGTATTGTTTCAACTTTGCCTCGATTACGCCCATAAAATAAAGAAATTCTGAATCTTCGGGACGTAAAAGACCTGCCGTTTGAAAATCCGTTTTTGCCTCTTGGTATTTTTCCTGATTAAATAGGGTAATCCCCTTTGTCATGAAAAGTTCAAAGGTTTCTAACGGTGTCTTTTCCTCAGGCGGGGCCTCTAATTCCTGACGAACCGTCTTTTCCTCCGACGGAACCGCTGATTCCTGACTAAACGCCTTTGTCGAAAGAACGAGGGGGAAAAATGCGAGGATGATCATCAATCGTTTCATTTTTATTTTCATCTCATCATTTACTCAATGATGCGTAAACGGAAAACAACAAAAAAATCTAAATAATGGACGGTAATATAGCATAGTGCTTGTCTTAATATCTATCCCTGACGCCCTCGCTCAACAGTCAATTACAACACGGATATGTTAAGACCGCCAATTTTGCCTTGCCTTTAGGGCGGTGCGCTGTGGTATCCTCTCTAGCAGTTTAGATTATGCGAGCCCATTCATCTCTCAAACCCAAAACACTTGTTCCTAAGGGCGTGGCCGCCTTTCTCCCGGAAGCGGTGCTGCTGCGCCGAAAAATCGAAAAAGAGATTTTTTCAGTTTTTTTCCGCGCAGGCTATCAGGAAGTCATTACGCCCCTTTTTGAATATTTGGATCTATTCTCCCAAACATCGGGGGACGCGCTTTTAGATCGTTCCTATCAGTTTGTGGATCGTGCAACCGGACGCATGATGGCGCTTCGGCCCGATGTAACGCCGCAGATTGCACGGATGGCGGCCACTTGGCTTTCCAATCGTCCGAGGCCGCTTCGGCTTTGTTATTCCGCCAATTTGTTTCGACACGCAGAGGAGCATGCCGGATTGGAGCGGGAAATCCTTCAGATGGGCGCCGAGCAGATTGGGATCGGAGACCCAAAATCGGATGCCGAGATGATTATTTTGGCCACAACTGTCTTGAAAAAATTAAAAATAAAATCAAAAATCGTGTTGGGGCAAAGCGACTTCATCCGGGGTATCTTAAAACCTTTTGAATCCAACCCCATTTTGTTTGGGAAAATATTAGGCGCGATTGCAAGAAAGGAAATGGTGTATCTTACAACACTTTTAAAAGATGCACCGGGAGAGCCCAAACTAAGAAAACAAATTCTTGCGCTTCCCAATCTGTTGGGTGGGAAAGCCGTGTTGGAATCCGCAAAGACATTCGCACGAAATAGTATCTCTGATGCTGGATTAAAGAGGCTTTCCGAAGTTGTGTGTCTCTTGGAAGATGCGGGAATATCTGATTCTCTGCTGATTGATCTTTCGGAAGTTAAAGGCTTTGATTATTATACAGGGATTGTCTTTGAAATTTTTTCTGATTCTTCGCATATTGAATTAGGAGGCGGAGGCCGATACGATGGACTATCTAACAAGTTTAATCTGACCGGACAAGCGCGTGTTTCTGAACCGGCAATTGGTTTCGCTCTCGATATTGAACAAATACAACGTGTTAAGGAACCCGGGCTTCAGTAAGGTTGTCCCCCATCATGACTCCTTCAATTCAAAAACTGCCGCCACAAAATCTAGAAGCTGAACAGGCTGTCCTGGCCGGAATTTTACTCGATAATGCGGCTATTAATCGCGTGCTGGAAATGATGCAGCCGGACGATTTTTATAAAGAATCGCATCGGAAGATCTTCTCCGGAATGGTTGATCTGTCCGATGCCAATGAAGGGATTGATTTAATCTCTCTCTCTGAACGACTGACCAAAAAAGGTTTTTTAGAATCATCGGGCGGCGTTTCTTATCTCACCGATATGATGAATAGCGTCGCAACGGCGGCACATATTCATTACCACGCCAAGATTGTGCATGAAAAAGCCCTCTTGCGGAAACTCATTAAAGCCGCAACCGATATTGTCACGCAGGGATTTGAGGATCACGAAGGCGGCGGGGTGGCCGACCTCCTGGATAATGCGGAAAAAGCGATCTTTGAAATATCGGAGAACAGAATACGCGCCACCTTCTCTCCGATGAAAGAGCTGGTGAAGAAAAGCTTTGAGGTGATTGAGAAATCCTCCCAACATGCGATTACGGGCTTGCCTTCCGGGTTTCGTGATTTAGACAAATTGACTGCCGGTTTTCATCCTTCGGACCTCATTATTATCGCGGGCCGTCCCTCCATGGGGAAAACTGCGTTTGCGTTGGGGATTGCGCAGCATGCCGCGGTTCGGGAGAGAAAGACCGTTGGGATTTTTAGTTTGGAAATGGCCAAGGAGCAATTGGGGATTCGTATGCTTTGTTCCGAGGCGCGTGTCAATGCGCAGAAGGTGCGATCTGGCTATTCTGGACGATTAAAGGCCGAGGATTGGAAGCAGTTGATTCATGCGGCGGGTAGCCTTTCCGAAGCGCCTATTTTTATTGATGATTCTTCTTCTTCCACCATTTTAGAGATGCGTGCGAAGGCAAGACGTCTCAAATCGGAGCACAATCTAGACCTCATTATTGTGGATTATTTACAATTGGTGGCGGGGGAGGGAGGTTTTGGACGGGCGGAAAATCGTCAGCAGGAGATCTCTCAGATTTCGCGTTCATTAAAAGGGTTGGCGAAAGAGCTTTCTGTTCCGGTCATTGCTCTCTCTCAGCTTTCCCGATTGGTGGAGATGCGCCCCGAGAAGAAAAAAAGGCCGATTCTTTCCGATTTGCGTGAATCAGGTGCCATTGAGCAGGATGCCGATTTGGTGATGTTTATCCATCGGGAAGAGGTCTATGATCCGTGCAAATGCCCTCGTGAAGGGGAATGCCTTTGCGGCAAACGAAAAGGCACAGCCGAGATTATTGTCGGAAAGCAGCGAAACGGTCCCATCGGCGATGTGTTGATGGCTTTTATTTCTGATTATACCCGTTTTGAAGATTTGGCGGACGATCATCCGGCACGCTACAGCCAAGAGGGGTTTGTTTGATGAAGTACGCCGTTGTGTCAGATATTCACGCAAATATTGAAGCGTTTACTGCCGTACTGGCAGAAATTGATCAACAGCAAATTGACCAAATTATCTGTTTGGGTGATACGGTCGGTTATTACACCAATCCGAATGAATGTCTTGACATTATTCGAGAAAGGAACGTGCAATCCATTGCTGGCAATCATGATCGTGCAGGAACGGGATTAAAGGAGCCAATCCCAGGTTGCGGGGTGTTTGGGAGACGGGCCATTTCATGGACAAGACCCCGACTCACACCTGAAAATGCAACATTCTTGGATCAATTACCCATTACGCGGGTGATTGACAATCAGTTTCTTCTGGTACATGGAACACTTTATCCGACCCCCAATGAAGAGATTTATCTAACGGGGAACCCCGATGTCCTCCAGAGAAATTTCAATGTTTTACTGCATCATGAGGCACAAGTTAAGATTGTTTTTTTTGGACATACGCACCACGCTCTTGCTTATCATTATTCTGATGGAACCATAGGAAAATTCAATCCGCCTGAAGATGTCCGGCTGAACGCTTCCGATTATTACTTTATTAATCCGGGGAGTGTTGGACAGTCGCGCGATGATGATCCTCGCGCGGCATTTCTGACGTACGATACAAAAGATTCGCTTGTTCGTTTTCATCGCGTTGATTATAACCATGCGTTATCCCACAAAAAAGCAAAAAAAGAAGGGCTGCCGTACGATGAACACGAACTGACATTTCGTAAGTTTGTGGGGAAAGTGCTGGATGGAATTGGGGCAAAGGCTTGGCTCAAGCGTCAGCTAAAGAAAATAAAAGGCAAATGAGTCTTTGCGTAGAACAAATCACGACCGATGCCGCTTTTTCCGCCTTACAAGCAGAATGGAATCCGCTCTTAGAACAAAGCGCAAACAACGATATCGCGCTGACCTGGGAATGGATGGATACTTGGTGGACGGTTTTCAAAGACCCGTCGCGTCATCTTTTTATTCTAACCTTCCGTGAGGAGGATGGGCACCTAGTTGGTATTGCTCCATTTCAAATAAGAACAGTCCGTTCTTATCCTTTCCTTCCCGCAATTGTCCAGATCGCCTTTTTGCCTTATGGCGAAGCAGAGGCAGATGAAATTTGTTCCGATTATCTTAATTTTATTATCTCTCCCGGCCGAGAAGCGGAGGTGATTGCCAAAACGATTGATTATTTAACAAACGATTGTGCGGGTACGTGGGACGAAATTGTCTTGGATGCCATTAGCGACGATTCGAAAAATCTGCAATTACTGCGTGAGGCGTCGTCTTCTCATACTTCTATTTTGTATCAGGAAGTGAACAAGGGACCTAGTTATTTTATTACATTGCCTGATCAATGGGACACCTTTTTAATGGGGCGGTCCGGCCAATTCCGAAATCAATATCGGCGTCATATCAAACGCGCCGAAAAAGAGGGGAAATTGCGATACGAACACGCTCAAACCCCAAAACAGCTTGAAGAAGGATTTTGTATTCTGGCATCTCTTCATCAAATGCGATGGCAGGAAAGAGGGGAGGCGGGTGTTTTTTCGAGTGAAAAATTCCTATTGTTTCACAAACAATTTGCAGAGCGATCCCTAGAAAATGGCTGGGTTCGTTTGCAATCGCTTTACATCAATACCGTTCCCATTGCCGCGATTTATAATTTCTTTTATAATAATAAAATTTATTTCTACCAATCTGGGATTGATGAGAAATCTTATAAAGACATCGCTCCGGGCACCTTGATGCACGGACTTTGTATAGAAGAATCTATTCATCAGGGGATACGCGAGTACGATTTTCTCTTTGGAACCCCTGGTTATAAAACCCGATGGACATCTACTTTTCGGAGTTTGGTCAAGATTAAAATCTCATCAAAGTCTGTCAACGCGCGACTCCTTCGATGTGCTGATACAATCAAGGAATATTTACGAACCATTTATCGCAAGGTTAAAGTAGGACAACAAGAACCTGTGGCCCCGTAACGTATGCCGCGCGTCCTTTTGCTGATTCCAACCATCTCCTATAAGTCCACCGATTTTCTCATTGCTGCTGAAAAAATCGGAGCGGATGTCATTGTCGCTTCTAATGAGTGTCAGGCGCTGGAAGATATTGTCCCAGGTCATACACTGACACTCGATTTTCTCAATCTCGAAGAATCGGTCAGCAAGGTGGTCTCTTTCTCAAAAAAGATTCCGATCGACGCCGTTGTCTCAACCGATGAAGATGCATTGGCCCTTTCAGTGAGGATTTCAGAGGCGTTGGGGCTTCCCCACAATTCTATTGATTCAATAAAAAACACGCAGGATAAAAGCCTCTTGAGAAGAATTTTGACGAAGGCGGACATCCCAACAGCCAAGGCGGATTGTTACTCAATTTCTGATTCAGCGGAAGAGATTGCAGAGCGGGTGCATTATCCGTGTGTCTTAAAACCAATCCATCTATCGGCCAGTCGCGGCGTCATTCGTGCCGATACCCCACAAGCGTTTCAAGAGGCGTTTTGCCGCATCACAAAGATTCTATCCGACCCCGAAGTCAAACGGCGCGGGCAAGCGTCCGCGCGTAAAATTTTAGTCGAACAATTTATTCCGGGAGAAGAAGTTGCCGTTGAGGGATTGCTTCAAAATGGGCAATTGACGGTATTGGCGATTTTTGATAAGCCTGATCCGTTAAACGGCCCCTTCTTTGAGGAAACAATTTATGTGACCCCTTCACGATTGTCAGCCTCGATTCAAGAAGAAATTGCTGATTGTACAGAAAAAGGGTGTGCGGCGATTGGCTTAAAGGCAGGCCCCGTTCATGCCGAACTTCGAATCAATGAAAAAGGTGCGTTCATTATCGAGATTGCCGCCAGAACGATTGGTGGTATTTGCTCCAGAACACTTCGATTTGGGCTTGGGGTTTCATTAGAAGAAATTATGCTCCAACATGCTGTGGCAACGGCTACTCCGAGAATGACCGCTCCTGTTGGTCGCGGTGAAAATACGAATACGGTCATACCAATAGAAAACTTAAAAATCCAATCTGGCGCATCGGGTGTTATGATGATTCCGATTCCCAAGGCGGGCATATTAGCCGACATCACTGGGGTCGAGGAGGCAAAAAAGCTTCCCCTTATTGAGGGAATTCATATTATGATTCGGAGAAAACAGAAGGTGATCCCCTTGCCTGAGGGAAGACGTTATTTCGGGTTTATCTTTGCGCGCGGAGAAACACCGGAGGCGGTAGAAACCGCCTTACGAAAAGCGCATCAGACAATAAAATTGACGATTGTTCCGTAGGGACATCTAAAAACCGTCATGAGCGGGTCAATAAGGATTATTTAAGCCGAGAACGACTCGCCGCAACCGCAGCTGCTCTTTGCGTTCGGATTGATAAACTTGAACCCGCCGCTAACGAGAGCCCGGCTAAAATCTAGCGTCATCCCGGAAAGATACGGGGCACTCTTTTCATCAACCACCACCCGAAGCCCATCCACCTCGAAAGCAATATCATCTGGGTGGGTTGCCTGCTCAAAAGTGAGTTGATATGTCATTCCCGTACATCCACCTTGTTTGACACCCACACGCAAAAAGGAATCGGCGAGTTGTTTATTATGCAATATCGCTTTGACCTCTGAAATTGCGCCGTCTGTTAAAACAATAATATTTGCTGTCTGTTCCATTTTCTCCTCCATAGTTACCTAATTTGTTAAAACGGGCGACATGCTCCGAAGTTTTTTCACCGTCTTGATCATTCTATCTGCAGTATACCGAACTTCCTCCTCTGTCGTAAATCTCCCTAACCCAATCCGAAGCGCACCATGCGCCAGAGCGTTCGTCATCCCCAATGCCTTTAAAACATGAGACGGCTCTATCTGGCTGGTCGTACAAGCCGACCCCGACGAAAGGGCAATCTCCGGAATCTCCATCATCAAAGATTCCCCTTCAATTCCATGAAAACTAATATTCAAATTGTTAGGCAAACGATCTGTTGGATGACCGTTTAATACGATATCTGAAAGCGCTCGAAAAAGCGCATCTTTAAGGGTTTCGCGCAGCAGCTTTAGCCGTCTTGATTCCTCCGGCATCTCATTTGAACAGATCTTGGCCGCTTTCCCGAAGCCGACCACACCGGGAACATTGAGGGTTCCGGGCCGAAGCCCCCGTTCCTGGAAGCCGCCATCAAACAAGGGGGCAAGACGCACTTTTCGCAGGGGACCTTCCCCTCGGAGGGGACGTTCCCCCGGATTTTTATTTCTCACATAAAGCGCGCCAATTCCTTTTGGTCCGTAAATCTTATGGGCGGACAAAGAAAGCATGTCCACATTCATTTCCTGCACATCCACTGGAATCTTCCCGGCCGCTTGTATCGCATCGGAATGAAAAAGAACGTCCCGCGCCTTCGCTATTGCTCCAATTTCTGATACCGGATGAATCGTTCCAATCTCGTTATTGGCTGTCATGATTGAAATGAGAATCGTCGTAGGCAAAATGGCGGCGGCAACATCATCGGGGTTCACCTGCCCGTAAGAATCAACCGGAAGGATGGTCACGGCCATTCCGCTTTTCTCCAGCCGATGTACTACATCTAAAACGGACTTATGCTCGGTTGCCGCCGTAATAATATGATTCCCTTTTTCCCTAAGTGATTCTGCCGCGCCCTTTAATGCGATATTATTCGATTCGGTGCCGCCACTTGTAAAGAGTATCTCGGAAGGGTCGCAATGAATTAGATGAGCAATTTGCGCGCGTGCAAGATCGGCTGATTGTTTTGCGTCACGGCCCCACGCATGATTCTCGCTCGCCGCGTTTCCAAACCGCTCCGTAAAATAAGGGAGCATGGCATCGAGCACACGCGGATCAACCGGCGTTGTCGAATGATAGTCCATAAAAATCGTCGGCATTTTCTTTGACCCCCTTCCCAAGAGAAGGGTATGCCGAATGATCCGCCGAGGTCAATCTATTGTGTTTAACCGATGTCAGTGGCTGCGCGAAGCGTGACGCCGTGCGCAGCACCGCAGCACCTAATAGCCCATTTCGTCGAGGAACAGATCGTTTCTCCGCCAATCTTTTTTGACCTTGACCCACACCTCTAGAAAGACCTTCGCGTCCAACAACCCCTCCAACTCCAAACGTGCTGCAGAGCCAATCGCTTTTAACCGCTCCCCCTTGTGACCGATTATAATTCCTTTCTGCGAATCTTTCTCAACGTAAACCGTGATTTGAATGGAGATCAGCCCTTTTACTTCGTCCTCACGAAACTGTTCTACTTGGACCGAAACAACATAAGGAATTTCGTCGTGCGTTTGCTCGATCACCTTTTCCCGGACAATCTCAGACGCTAAAAAACGAATGGGCTGATCCGTCACCTGATCCTCCGGAAAATAAGCCGTACCCTCTGGAAGAAAGGTTAAGATCAGATCGGTTAATCTTTCGACATTCTCTCCATCCTTCGCACAGATAGGAATGATCTCTTGAAAATCAGAGATCGGCAGTGAGGCTCGCAAGTCCGAGAGGAGCACAATCAGCTTGTTTTTCCCAACCAGATCCACTTTATTCAACACCAATATCTTCGGAACTTTACTCTTTTTTAACAAATCAAATAAAAAACGATCCTCCTTTTCTAGCGTCGGCTCGACGAAAAGAAGAATAAGATCAACCTCTCGGAATGCGGATTCCGCGGTCTCAACCATCCTGTGATTGAGCCGAGATTTCTCTTTGCTGGTATTATGAATGCCCGGGGTGTCGAAAAAAATCATCTGTCCTTCCGGAAGATGTTTCACCCCGATAATTTTATTGCGTGTTGTCTGGGGCTTATCCGAGACAATTGAAATTTTCTGCCCCAGAATGCAATTTAAGAATGTGGACTTGCCGACATTGGGCCGACCGATAATTGCGATGAATCCAGACTTATAGGCCATGGGGGAAGACAAAAGCGGAAAAATTACCGGGAATAGAATTCATAGACGATTTCCCCTTTTTTGACGAGTCCCAACCGATCACGAGCAATGGTTTCAACATAAAAAGGGTCTGTCCTTAACCCTTCAATCTCGTGAAGGAGCCTACTGTTTCCCGCTTCCAATGCGTCAATCTCACGCCGGGATTGTTTCAATGCGTTTCTCATCGTCGAAAAATTGAAAAATCCCATCTCGCCAAAGAAAAAAGAAACCATGAGAGAGCCTGAGAGGAAAAGCATTCCGGTAATCGCCAGCCGGGTGGTTTTCCTCCTGCGATGCGCGATCTCTTTCAGACTTTTATTCAGAAAGGCCATACAAACGCGAACCTAAAAATTTTGCTTTTTCTCCCAATGCTTCTTCAATTCTTAACAGTTGATTATATTTGGCCACGCGATCGGTCCTCGACAACGAACCGGTCTTAATCTGCCCCGATTCGGAGCCGACGGCAAGATCGGAAAGCGTGGTGTCCTCCGTCTCTCCAGACCGATGGGAGACAATGGTTCTAAAGTTCGCCTGCTTCGCATACGCTATTGTTCTTTGTGTCTCGGTGAGCGTCCCAATCTGATTGAGTTTAATTAAAATCGCGTTACCCATTTTTTCAGCAACCCCTCTTTTTAGCTCGGCCTCGCTGGTGACAAAAAGATCATCTCCCACAAGTTGCACTTTATCCCCCAGCCGCTTCGTCATCTCTTGCCATCCGGAAAAGTCGTTCTCAGAAAGACCGTCCTCGATTGAGACAATCGGAAAGGCGTTCATCAGATTGGCGTAATAATCAATCATTTCGCTGGATGTTAATATTCTGTGTTCCGATTCAAGGTGATATTTCCCGTCTTTACAAAATGAAGAGGAGGCCGCATCAATGGCTAAAAGAACCTCTTTTTTGGGGGTGTAACCCGCAGAGGAGATTGCCTCCATGATGACTTCCAATGCCTCTTGGTGGGACTTCACCGCCGGGGCAAATCCGCCTTCATCTCCGACCGCCGTCGTATAGCCCGCCTTTTTCAAGACTTTTTTTAACGCATGAAAAATTTCCGTTCCCATCCGAAGCGATTCAGAAAACGAGGGAGCCCCTGCTGGAATAATCATAAACTCTTGGAAGTCAAGCCCGTTGTCCGCATGCATCCCCCCGTTGATGATATTCATCATGGGCACGGGAAGTGTACAAGCATCCGATCCCCCCAGATAACGATAAAGGGGCAGATTCGCCTCGGCCGCCGCCGCTTTTGCATTCGCTAGAGAGACGCCTAAAATTGCATTCGCGCCCAGATTGTGCTTATAAGGCGTTCCATCCAGATCAATCAGCGTTTCGTCCAAAGCGACTTGATCGCTGGCGGAACGTCCGATGATTTTAGAGCGTATTTTCTCGTTCACGTTACGAACAGCCGATAAAACCCCTTTTCCCATGTACCGTTTTGGATCGTTATCACGAAGCTCAACGGCTTCTCGCTCTCCGGTGGAGGCCCCGGAAGGAACCGCTGCGCGCCCAAATGCGCCGGAGGCAAGTGTCACCTCGACTTCTACGGTGGGGTTTCCGCGAGAGTCTAAAATCTCCCGCGCGTGCACATTCGCTATGGTGCTCATCGTTGCGCTCTCCTCAAGTGAATATCACTAACAATAAAAAATGTAAGTGTAGCATTACAGTTCGGGAATTTCAATTGGAGGTAGTGGGTCAGTTTGGCCAACGCTGACAAACCATTGGATTGCTTCATCACAAACTGACCCACTACCCAATTATATGAGTCAGCTTTGTGATGCAAAGTCAAGATTGTTTCGCGAAGCATTACGCCGTCCTCAGGACTTTTTAGGGGTGCTCATTCGTCAATCTTTGGAACGTTTTCCCTTGCAGATGCTTGACGGCTTCGTTGGCGTTTTGAGGAGAGTTCAGTTCTCCGAGAACAAAAGTAATCCCGGAGGTCACCTGATTCGGCAGAACCGTAACTGGCGTCGGGAAATAACCGCAGGCATCTTCAATATCACAGATAAAATCGTCGTTGTCACGATCGGTTCCTGCGACAAAGAAATATTTGCCGGGAGGAATCGCTGTCGTAGAGAAGCTGTAGCCCTTTGCAGCCGTTGTCCGGGCCTCGGCAACTGGATTAAATGTTGTTTCATCCAGGGCGAGCACGAAGACCGTCCCCACATTTCCGGCGGTTGGCCCGCCTACTTTCATTTTAACACTGATCGTTCTTGTGGCGTTTTCGAGTGTTGCATCCGACATGATTGTCAGTGTTGCATTATAGACTCCATCAGGGAGTCCTCTGCGGTTCACTCTCAAAACGGTTGTGAGAGGCGCCGTTCCAGTGGCAATCTCTGTGGTCAGCCACGATGCATTACTGGCAATGCTGGTAATATTGAGCGTTCCGCTACCGGCATTCGTAATTGTCAATGGGATTGTGTCAAGAAAGTTGTCAAAGGAAAACGCTGATGGAGAAACGGACAGCACGGATCCGATTGGGAGTGTGACGATTCCTCCAGGCACTTCGTTTGCGGCAGTGACGGCCTGGAAAGCATCCAACAGTCCATGCCCATAGAAATCGTCCCGTCCGGGCACACCACGGTCTAGCGTGATTCTCCGGGATGAATTGGGGTGAGTTCCTGAGATCAGGAGGTCAATATCGGTGGGTGTTAAGTCCGGGTTGACGGCAAGCATGAGTGCCATCACGCCTGCAACGTGCGGGGTTGCCATGGATGTCCCTTGATAAAAGTCAAACGACATCTCTCCCTTGTCATTGACAACGGTGCTGAGCACCCCATCTGCGAATTGATCGCCGTTCAAATCAGCTGCGCTATTTCCTCCGGGCGCTGCCACATCCACACGTCTTCCAAAACTGGAGTAAGGTGCCCGCTGTGATGCCATGTCCACAGCGGCAACTGAAATCACGCCGTCGAAGCTTGCGGGATATGAAAATTCGCTGGAATTCTCATTGCCGGCTGCTGCAACAATGATAACCCCCTGTGCCCTTGCGGCAGTGATGGCATCTTGTTGTGTTTGGCTGAATCCGGGACCGCCGAGGCTCATGTTAATCACGCGTGCTTGTTGGGCAGGGAGTGCTCCGGAGCTGTTGGTCAGCCCTGCAGCATAGCGAATGGCTTGGGTAATATCGGCGTCAGTCCCTCCGCCAATGCCTAATACCCGAATCGGCATGATTTGACTCTGCCATGTCACGCCGGCAACGCCGATCCCGTTGTTGGTTGCCGCGCCGATCGTTCCGGCGACATGCGTACCATGAAAAGAGCTGCTCTGTTTCCTGGGGTCGTCCCCAATATCCGTTGGGTCGGAATCCACTCCATCACCATCTCCGGCTATGTCCAAGTCGCTAATGAAGTCATATCCGGCAATCAGTCTTGGCGTTAAGTCTGTATGGTTTAATGGCGCACCGGTATCCAGGACGGCGACAACCACGCTATTGTCCCCAGTGGTTAGATCCCAAGCCTGGGGTAGATTCATTAACGCATAGTGCCATTGAGTGGGGTAGCGTGTATCGTCTGGGATGGCTGTTTTCTTGCGGATAAAATTAGGCTCTGCATATTCCACATCCGGATTTCCCTGTAACTGTTTGATCATGTTGAGCGTCTCGACCTTTAATGCATGGTCATTTGAGGTCGCCAGATCCCCGAATTTGGACAACCCGTTTGGCTTTTGCAGCGGCTGGTGCAATGGAGCCAGTGTTATTAACTCTACCCGATCCGGAAAGGACTTTCGATGGACAATACCGGGAATGTCCATCTCAGAGGATGACTTCTGTCGTGAGGAGGCTGTGCCTGTTTTCCACTTCATTAGTATTTCACCGGGGACAAACTCGGCAGTCGGTGGAATAGAATGACCTTCTGTACTGGCAATATCCCCCAATGAAGCAATTGAGACAACATAGGAGCTGAACCATTCAAACGCCCTGATCCCGATTAAAAAAGTGCCTGGGCCGATGACCGTTAACTCCTCCGTTGAGACCAACCCCTCGGAGACAGCCAGTATCCTTCCATTCTCATCCATCAGGAAAAGATCAAGATCAACGGCTCTAAGATCATTTGCAGCGATTGTCAACGTAATACGAACGTTCTCGTTCGTGGTCAGGCGATAAAGGTCTTGAATATCTATATTATTTCTCTCAGGGATGATGAATTTGGGATCGTTTATCGAGGCAGCGCCAAACACGGCTTGTGGGCTGCTGACGCTTTGGGCCTTTGCAATAGAATGATTTGGCTCTACTTCAATCTGGTAAGTCGGCGGCACAATGAGTTTGCCCGAGACCGAGGCCCCTGACGTTGGAGGTGGGGGTAGGGGTGGGGGCGGGATGACTCCCGTATTGTTCCCGCCTCCACAAGAGGAAAACACAAATAGTATCAACAGCCAGAGAAAGAATCGAACACAACCAATATTCATTATAATAAAACCTGCCTTTCATTAAATTACGCGTGAAATTAGGAGTATATCAGCCTATTTGATTGCCCTGCAATAGCCACAATTGAGTCATCTAAAATGTAACCTGATGGGGATGCCTTGAGACAGTACAGACGCTTGATTTATCGGTCAAGTAGCGTATAATCGCCCTAAAATTAGGAGGAGAAAAATGGAAAAAAGTCGTCTTGCCATTGGGGCCGTTTCCCCGGATTTTAATCTGCCCGGCGTGGATGGGAAAAACTATTCACTCGACACATTCAAAGATAAGAAAGTTTTGGTCGTGATCTTTTCCTGCAATCATTGTCCCTATGTGAAGGCGTATGAAGATCGGATCATTGCCATTCAAAAAGATTTTAAGGATCGGGGGGTAGCCGTTGTCGCCATTAATGCGAACGAAACGGCAAGTCACCCAGAAGATACATTTGAAAAGATGGTGGTGCGTGCCGGTGAGAAGCAGTTTCCTTTCCCATATCTTCGGGACGAATCTCAGAAAGTGGCCGAAGCCTTCGGCGCACACTATACGCCAGAGATTTTCCTGCTGGATTCTGATCGTAAATTGCAATATACCGGCAAAATTGACGATAACTATCAGCAGCCCAATGAAGTCAAAGTGCAATTCTTAAGAGATGCCATTGATGCTGTGCTTTCGGGGAAAAGCGTTGCCTCTCCTGAAACGCACGCCATCGGCTGTACTATTAAATGGGCAAAGTGATTTTCATAACAAAACACCCCTACCCCCGCAGCCGACGCTCGGCCCGCAGTCGGCGTTCCGACCTCCTTAACCCAGGAGGGGAGTAAGGGCAGATGGCGGGAAATAGTTTTGGTCAGGTTTTTCGACTCACGACATTTGGAGAAAGTCACGGTGTTGCACTCGGTGCCATCGTGGATGGCTGCCCTGCGGGATTACCTCTCTGTGTCGAAGAGATTCAGAAAGATTTAGACCGTCGCCGCCCGGGCCAAAGCCGATTTGTATCGCAACGAAAAGAGTCTGATAGCGTCGCCATTCTCTCAGGTCTTTTTGAAGGGAAGACCACGGGGACACCCATTGCGCTGATTGTTTATAACGAAGACGCCAAGTCACGTGATTACGACACGATTAAAGACCTGTTTCGTCCGGGGCATGCCGATTATACCTATCTTAAGAAGTATGGGATTCGCGATCATCGTGGCTCCGGACGCGCTTCCGCTCGCGAAACGGTCGCACGGGTTGCTGCTGGAGCCATTGCACGAAAATTATTATTGCAAGAGGGGGTCAATATTATTGGATATGTGACACAAATTGGCCATGTTGTTGCCAAAAAAAAAGACCTCTCACAGATTCCTGAAAATCCGTTTTTTTGTGCCGATCCCGATGTTGTTTCCGCGATGGAAGAGATGGTTAAGCAGGTTTTATCTGAAAAAGACTCGATTGGCGCAAAGATTGAAGTGGTCGCAAAGGGGGTTGGCGTCGGACTCGGAGAACCTGTCTTTGATAAATTAGACGCCGCTTTGGCGGCCGCGATGATGTCTATTAATGCGGTGAAGGGGGTTGAGATTGGTGACGGATTTGACGTGGTGAATTTAAGAGGCTCACAAAACGCCGATTCCATCACACCGAATGGTTTTTTATCCAACCATGCGGGTGGCATCTTGGGAGGAATTTCCAATGGCGACGAGATTGTGGTTCGGATGGCGGTCAAGCCCACCTCCTCGATTGCGCTATCGCAAGATACCATTGATATTCATAACAACCCCGCGAAAATTTCCACAAAGGGACGGCATGATCCGTGTGTCGGTATCCGCGCCGTTCCGATTGCCGAGGCCATGATGGCATTGGTGCTGGCCGATTTTTATCTAAGGAATAAACTCTCGAAAATTTAGGGCGATTGGGTAATGGGTCAGTTTGATAAATAATCTGTCATTCCTGCGTGTTTCTGGCAGGAATCTCTTAATTAGATTCCCGACTAAAGATTGCGGGAATGACACGTTGAACGGAAACTGGCCCACGACTGGCGATTGAATTTTAAGAAGCCTTTAGGTTAGGAATATAAGGGAGAAACGACTATGGAAAAAAAGACGATTCATTCTGAAGAGCGGTTAAAAAAAATATTGACCGGCATGATCATTGCTGCAGGGATTGGGCTCTTGGCGTTTCTTGTAATCTCTTCCCCAGATAATCAAGACCGGGGTATGGGCGGGGATCCTTCTATGGCCACTTCTGACAAAAAAGAAAATAAAAAATCTCCCAGTGATGGAAAAGATCTTTCCAGTATAAAAGAAATTCAGTTTTTCTCCGATGAGGGACAAACGCATGTTCCAGAAGGGACACGCGTTCAATATAAAACCAGTCCCCCAACATCAGGATTTCATTACGGTAAATGGCTGACTCCGGCGGTTTATGAAGATAAGGATGCAATGCCGGAGCTGGTTGTTCATAGTTTAGAGCATGGAAATGCGGTGATCTATTTTGACCGGGAGAAATTGGCCAAATCTGATGTGGAGGCATTAACAGCATTGCCTGCGAAACACACTGGACAATGGGATGGGGTTGTCGTCATTGCGCGAAGCGGCATGGAGTCTCCCTTGATTCTGACTGCGTGGCGTGCGATCCTGAAGGCCCCAGCCTACGATGAAAAGAAAGTGTCCGCCTTTTTAGATGCCTTTTTAGGCCGCGGCCCGGAAAACCCCGTCCGGTAACAGAATTCATCGAGAATGATTTTCTTTTCGGTTTTATCTGCTTTCCGATACCAATGATAAGTGGAGTGCCGAAGGCAGTCCACTTATCATGACGCTAAGTGGGGAAAACCTGTTATGAACGCTTTTAATGTGACTCTGCTTAGGCCTTCTTCTGATTGTAACGGCTATTACTTCAGGTTATCCGCATCCGCTTCAAATTTATATCATATCTATGATTTAACAGATGATCGTATAGTTCTTTCGGGTATATCAGGAGGAGTTCCCTCATTATGTAATGACCCGGATACGCCTTGTACTAAAGATGTAGAGATAAAGCATGAGTTTTCAGCGGCTGCAGGCGCATCCTTTGCTGTCTCTGGGCATATAGAGTTTTATAATGGTAACGGCAACCTGCAAGTCTCACATTATTACAATGACACGCGTCGGAGTCTTACAGTTATGGTTCCGGAATCCAACAATACGTGTAAAGTTCCCCTACCCGGTGGGGACGCTTCCGCCGGCGGGGGCACTTCTGGTGACGGTGGCCCGCCGCCTGGAAGTGGATCTGCTGGATCGGATGGCGATCCGGTTGATTTATACACCGGCCTGTTTGTATACGGGAAAACCGACATGGCTCTCACGGATACGCTTCCCATTGCGGTTAAGCGGATCTATCGTCAAAACGATTCCGAACGACGCTCATTTGGAGTAGGCACAAAAGGTTCCTATGACTTTTTTCTAAACATTGAACAAACGGGTGAAAAGAGTCAGACTGAAAGTCTGAACCTGGTTCTACCCGATGGTGGAAGAGTTGCTTATAAGGTCGCTGGAAATGCCCTTGAACATACTGGAACCCCGTCTGAATATTACAAGTCCCATGTGCAACGCATGGATGATCGCTGGGATCTGACTCTAAAAAATGGGACAGTATACTCCTTTCAGAAATCTTCTTCGATCTGCGATAGTCGTCTAGGTACCAGTGTTTCTACTTCTAAAGTGGATGAGACGTATGTTCTTCCATCCATGATACAACATTGCACCGTGATTGCGGGTCTAACGTCCATTCGGGATCGTCATGGGAACAAACTCTTATTTGAACGAGATTCCGCAGACCCCACTCGGATCGCCAAAATAACATCGCCGCATGGCCGCTTCGTAACGTTTACTTATTCAACTGGTCTTATCACTAAAATTGAGGATAACGCGGGTCGCACCGTTGGGTACGCGTATGATGCCGATGGGAGGCTTGTTCAAGTGACCGATATAAACGGGGGGATAACCCGATATGCCTATGATCGTTCCAATCGGATGACCACCGTAACCGATAGCCGAGCAATTTTGTTTCTTACGAATGAGTATGACATGTCCGGCCGTGTTGTGAAGCAGACGCAGGCGGATAAGTCAACCTATCAATTTGCCTATACGAAGGATGCCAATGGGAAAGTGATTCAAACGGATGTAACCAATCCCCGTGATGCCATTCGGCGCGTCACATTCAATGCCAATGGATATATCTTGTCGGATACCATCGTCGTTGGCAAGCCGGAGCAGCAAACGACGACGTACCAACGGGATATCAAAACGAACATGGTGTTATCGGAGACTGACACGTTGAATCGAAAGACCGCCTATGATTACGATGCCATGGGGAATCTGATCTCTATCACGCGCATGGCGGGGACCGCCGAGGCGGTCACGACCGCGTTTGTCTACCATCCTGCACTCAATAAGGTCACCAGGATTACAGATCCTTTGCAGCGTACTACGAAATTTTTCTATAATACACAGGGAAGCCTTGAGATCGTTACCGATCCGATGGAACAGACTACCCGATTTTCTTATAATGCATTGGGTCAGCCGACGGCAGTGACCGATCCGCTTCAGAACATCACGCGATTTGACTACGATGGCTTTGGGAATCTTGCAACGACCACCGATCCAATGGGGAACAAAACCCAACGGGCTTATGATAGTCTGAACCGGCTTACTGGGGTAACCGATGGTCGGGGCTTTGCCACCCAATATACGAATGACCCGTTGAATCGCGTTGTGCAGATTACGGATGCGATCAATGGGGTAACCCAATTTAGCTACGATCCCAACGGCAACTTAACATTGGTTCGTGATGCGAAGCGCAACCCCACAAACTATTCCTACGATTTGATGGATCGTCTGGAAATGCGGACAGATCCGTTAGTGACCAACGAAGGGTATAGCTATGATGCCAATGGCAATCTTATTGCGTTCACAGACCGAAAGCGTCAAACGACAAGCTATCGCTACGATGGGGCTAATCGGCGTATTGCTGCTACGTATGCCGATGGTTATACCGACTACAAGTATGATTCCGGTAATCGGCTGGAGCAGATTTCGGATTCTGTGTCGGGGGTGATCACGCTAAAATATGATAATTTCGATCGACTGGAATCAGAGACCACGCTGCAAGGCCACATTGATTATACCTATGATGTCGCCGGCCGTCGAACCGGTATGACAGTGTTGGGTCAACCAACGGTAACGTACACTTATGACAAGGCGAATCACCTGACTGGTATTGCACAGGGAACAACGACGGTAACCCTTCTGTATGATGCAGCGGGGCGAAGGATTCGTGTGACGTTGCCTAATAAAGTGGTCGGGCGTTACGCATATGATCGGGCTTCGCGTATCACTGGGATTACTTATAGCAGGACGGTTAGAAAGAAAACTTATACGGTTGGAAGTGTTTCCTACGAGTATGATCGTGTCGGGAATCGAAAGTATGTCGGCGGGATGTCATCAGATACGGATTATGATTATGATGATTTATCACGTTTAACGGAGGTGCGGGAGGGACCGAATCAGAGTACGACTTATACCTACGATGCGGTTGGGAACTGGACAAAGATTATTAATGTTGAGCGAAAGTTCAAAAAATGGGGGTCTGAAGTTTCTGCTGTTTATAACGATGGCAATCAGATGGTTCAATCTGGAGGGCAAGTTTTAACGTATGATGCCAATGGAAATTTATTATTCGATGGTGCCAAGACTTATACCTGGGATGCCCGAAATCGCCTCATCGGAATAACCAGTTCTGGTCGCCTTACCGCGAGTTTTTCTTACGATGCGTTGGGTCGTAGAGTCAGCAAAACGATCAATGGTTCCAAGACAGAGTATCTCTACGATGGAAACGACATCGTCGCAGAGATCAACGGTGGTGTAGTAAGTACAACGTATTTACGCGGCCTGAATATTGATGAGCCATTTGTAAGACGACAATCGAGCGGCTGGAGCGAGTATTTTCTTGCAGACGCATTAGGCAGTACGTTAGAATTAACAAATGACAACGGCATCGTAACAACCCGATATTCTTATGACCCCTTTGGGAAGACCATGGCGATAGGCAGTGGCATCATCAGCTCCAATCCCTTTCAATACACGGGCAGAGAAAACGACGGCACGGGACTGTACTACTACAGGGCGAGGTATTACTCGCCAAAGTTGCAGCGGTTTATCAGCGAGGATCCGATAAACTATACGCAGCTACGATTATGGGATCAACTGGCTCCAGAAGGAATTGCAGAAGTGACACAACTCATTCTGTATTTGCAGGGATATCCCGAGCTCCTGAACCTTTATCCTTATGTAACCAATAATCCGTTACGATACAACGATCCCTATGGTTTGATCGGATGGGATACTGTTGCGAAACAAATTATTAAGAAGATTGGTGGTAAAATAGGCAAATCGCTAGATGACGATACTCTTATAACCGACAAAGAGGAGCAGGACCTGCTTAATAAAGAAGAGGAATATAGAAAACTCCGAGAAGATCGTCCGCCATGTGTTACTGTTGGAGGCCGAAAACCGCATGCGTGCTAAAGCGTTTTTTGGCAATACCCCCATTATGAGAGCTTTTAGAGATCGTTGGATGAACAACCAACAACTCTGGGCACTAAAAACTGTAGTATTGATACTAGCCATCTATTTCGGGTTTTGGATCTTAATGAGCATTGTATTCTGGGATTTTGGTAATACCGAAACTTCACTGTTAATAGAAGATATGATTGATGCTGTGGTGATATTTCTATTATTAAGAGTAGCCATACGGACTTATTCAATCTCCCTTTCAGAGATGGCAATCACGTTTCAGTGGTCTTGGAGAAGGATTCTATTTGGTTTAGTAATGGGTATGGTTCTTTGGTTAGGTGCGGGTGTTATCTCAGATGTGTTGAGTCCTGTTCTTCCCAGTTGGGCAATCGTGCCGGAAGAATATAATTTCGTGGCCCAATTTGGAAAAAGTCGGGGGATGGCAAAAACTCTTTTATTCTTTATTCTTGCAGTTATGACTCCGGTGATAGAAGAAATCTTTTTCAGAGGGCTTATTCACAGTGTTTTGAAGCGAGCGTTTTCAATCCATGGCGCAATAATAATATCTTCCAGCGTCTTTGCTGTGACGCACGTTTATCCAGAAGTAGTTATAATTTCGTTTCTGATGGGTTGTAGCTTGGCGTGGTTACGGGAACGGGATAAATCACTCCTTGGCTCAATGATTGCTCATACAACTGTCAATGGTTTAAGTTTAGCGTTTTCTTGACAATTATGGAGGAGTGGACTCTCTTAATTTTAGTGGGAGCAGCAATTGCATTCTTTATTTGTTTGCTCCTTCGGATCCTTCTAAAGAGACCTTGGAAGGAGATTATTAGCGACTGGTTAAATCAACTTTTTTGAGTTCCCTGTTATATGAGAAGTCAATAGATGGGCAAAAGCCCTAATCCGGACGTAAGGGGGCGATTGAGATGAAGTGGATGTAGGATTGACTCAATGATGATGGCACTCTGACAGGATTATCTGATTTTTTTATGTGTGCACCTTTCAGGTGAAAGCAAAATCGTGTAAGATTGCTTCTCATGAAGACACCAACCCTTACTCCCAATTTGTCCCTTCCTTTTCAGATTGACCCAACACCTGCAACCGATAGGCTGACCGCTTTTGGCGGCCTGCCGTTGGTGGCACAGACCTATCGGTCGCTCGGCATGCCGCAAAGTGTATACTACTCCCCAAAAACTAGACAGGGTAACTTGGTGGTAAAATGGCC
>JBBTNS010000005.1:19873-40952 GCA_038067655.1 Nitrospirota bacterium | reverse complement strand
AGCGTTTCTTGACTTTGTTTGAGGAGACGCTCTACAATAAAACTGTAGCCATAGTGGTTTCTTTCAATCTTGATGAGGAGGCAGTATGTTTGAAAAGTTCACCGACCGAGGGAGAAAGATTGTTATTTTAGCCCGCGAAGAGGCTGAGCAATATCAAAACGACTATTTAGGCACCGAACATCTTGTGCTTGCGATCCTAAGGGAGGGAGATGGAATGGCCTTAGCCGTCATCAAGAAGATGGGTATTTCCCCTGAGCATATTCGCCTCGAAATCGAGAGAAATCTCCCCGGCGGCGGAAACACCATGACGTTCGGAGAGATCCCCTTTACCCCGCGCGTCAAACAGGTTGTTGAATATTCTGCCGACGAGGCAAAGCTTTTAGGTCACAATTATATTGGGAGCGAACACCTCTTGCTCGGGCTGATCCGAGAGGAAGAGGGCATCGGCGGGAAAGTCATTCGCAGCATGGGAGGAAATTTATTAACCGCGCGAAGGCTTACGATGGAACTATTGCGGAAAACAGCGCCGCGAGAAAAAGAGAAAAAAACGACGACCCCTGCCCTTGATGAGTTTGGGCGCGATTTAACCCAGATGGCCGCCAAAGGCCTTCTGGATCCTGTGATTGGGCGAGAAAGCGAGATTGAACGGGTGCTTCAAATCTTAAGTCGGCGTTCAAAAAATAATCCGGTCTTAATTGGTGAATCGGGTGTGGGGAAAACAGCAATTGTTGAAGGACTGGCCGAAAAAATTGTTGCGATGGATGTCCCGGATAATCTGCAAAATAAGCGCGTCATTACGCTTGATTTGGGCTCATTGGTCGCCGGAACAAAATATCGTGGTCAATTTGAAGAGCGTCTCAAAGTGGTGATGAAAGAGATCGTCTCAGCCGGGAACGTGATTATTTTTATAGATGAGCTGCATACTTTAGTGGGTGCAGGTGCGGCAGAAGGTTCCATTGATGCCTCCAATATGCTGAAGCCCGCGTTATCACGTGGAGAGATTCAGTGTATTGGGGCAACGACATTGGAAGAATTTCGAAAACATATTGAAAAAGATGCTGCATTGAAGCGGCGCTTCCAAACCATTTTTGTTCAGCCGCCCTCTACGGAAGATACGGTTCGGATTATCAAGGGTCTGAAGGACCGCTATGAGGATTTTCATCGCGTGATTATTTCAGATGATGCGATTGAAGGCGCAGTTTTACTTTCTGATCGTTATATCTCGGATCGGTTTCTCCCTGATAAAGCAATTGATGTGATTGATGAGGCCGGTGCTCGTGCCAAACTGATTGCGTGCTCCCATCCGGAAGAGTTAGAGGCGATTGAGGAGGAGATGAAGAAAACCTGCAGGGACAAGGCGGTTGCCATTCGCATACAAAATTTTGAACAGGCGGTCAAATTTCGGGAAGAAGAAGAACGTTTACGACGCCTGCTGGATGAAATGAGGCGGGAGTGGAAGAAAAATAAGGACGAGAATCGTCCGCTCATTGGCCACGAAGAAGTCGCTTACGTTGTTTCAAAAATGACCGGTATTCCGCTGGTCAAGATGGAAGAGGAGGAGACCAAAAAGCTGTTAGAGATGGAGTCGGTTCTGGAAAAACGGATTGTGGGACAGGAAGAGGCCATTCGTTCTCTTTCGCGTGCCATCCGAAGATCACGGGCGGGGCTTAAGGGAAAACATCGCCCGATCGGCTCGTTTATTTTCCTAGGCCCGACCGGTGTCGGGAAGACAGAGCTGGCAAAAGCGTTAGCTGAATTTCTCTTTGATACCGATGAAGCACTCATTCGCGTGGATATGTCTGAATATATGGAGAAATTCTCAAGCTCCAGATTGGTCGGAGCCCCTCCCGGATATGTGGGATATGAAGAAGGGGGGCAGTTGACCGAGAAGGTGAGAAGACGGCCATACTCGGTTGTTCTTTTTGACGAGATCGAAAAGGCGCATCCAGATGTCTTTAATATGCTGCTGCAAGTTTTAGACGATGGCTGTCTAACGGATAGTTTTGGCCGAAAGGTTGATTTCAGAAATACTGTCTTGATTATGACATCCAATCTCGGCACAAAAATGTTGGGTAAAGTTGGATCGTTGGGCTTCAAAAGAGAGGCCGATTATAATCAGTACAATAAAATGAAGGATACCATTCAGGCGGAATTAAAAAGCTCTTTTAACCCGGAGTTCTTGAATCGAATTGACGACATTCTCATCTTCCATCCGCTTGAGAAGGAGAATTTGAGCCAGATTGTCGAGATTCTGCTTGCCGAACTGAACACCCGGATTTCTGAACAAGGGTTTTCCTTGAAGTTTAGCGAGGAGGTCAAAGAGTGGCTTCTAAAAGAAGGGTTTGATGCGGCGTACGGGGCAAGACCTATGCGCCGTTGCATTCAGAAAAACATTGAAGATCCGCTTTCTGAGGATGTCATCCGCGGCCGATTCAAAGAATGCAAAAATATTTCTGTTGTCCTGATAGACAATGTACTGTCGTTTGTTGAGGAAGAAGTCCTGGTCTCAGTTTAGTCCAGAAGACATTTAAAACACCCCCTTACCCCCCTCCTTAACCAAGGAGGGGAATAAACAAATGTCTAATCCAATCATCCTCGGAATCGAGACATCCTGCGATGAGACGGCTGTTGCAATTTTAAATGGAGAGAAGATCGCGCACCTTTTCTCCTCCCAGATAGAAATTCATAAACAATATGGCGGCATCGTTCCGGAGCTGGCCTGTCGGTCTCATATTGAAACGATTGCGCCGCTCTATCGGAAGATTCTTTCTGTTTCCGGTTGTGCTCAAGATCAGATCAATGCCATCGCTGTCACAGCCGGGCCGGGACTGGTTGGGGCATTATTGGTTGGCGTTTCATTTGCAAAATCGCTTGCCTACGCGCTTCGTGTTCCGCTCCTTGCGGTTCATCACTTGGAAGGACATATCTCAGCCATTTTTTTGGAACATGAGGAGGTTGTTTTTCCAGCGATTGCGTTGGTCGTTTCGGGTGGACATACCAATCTTTATAAAATGCCTCAAAAAGGGAAGTATCATCTCTTGGGGAAAACATTGGATGATGCCGCAGGAGAGGCGTTAGATAAAGGGGCGCGGCTTTTGGGGTATGAATATCCCGGCGGCCCGGTGATGGATCGGCTTTCGCAGAAAGGAGACCGTATGCGATATCCTTTCTCGACTCCAAATTGCGCGGGACTTCATTTTAGTTTCAGCGGGGTGAAGTCGGCCTTATCGCGACTGATTTCAAAGACCGATGATTCGACAAAATCGGACTTAGGCTTTCACGCCGATATTTCTGCCTCTTATCAGTGGGCGATTGTCGAATCATTGGTGCAAAAAACGATTTTAGCGGCCAAACAAGAAAATGCAAAAAGTCTGATCATCGCAGGTGGGGTGGCGGCGAATTCGCTGTTACGGAAAAGGATGAAAGCGGCCGGGGAACAATTTGGATTTGCAGTTCACATTCCATCCCGCGAGTATTGCACCGACAATGCGGCAATGATTGCAATGGCCGGTTTATCTCGTTTTGAGCGGAACGATTTCGCATCGCTTGATGTTAGCCCGAACCCAAATTTGTCATTGGGGCAAATCTAATAACCTACTGCGTGTCTGACTTGTGTTCAGCTGATTTTGATTGCTATGCGAAGCATGATGCCGTGCGCAGCACTATTCATTCTTAAATACGCCTCTTCGTTTATAAAGATAGACCATCACGAGGAGGGTTAAGATCATAAAAAACGTTCGGATGCGATGCGGCCCCGGCAACAAAATCCGATTGGTCATTGCGTTTGTAAGGCCATAGATCGAATAAACCATAAAAAGTGGATACGCCCATTTTTTTACATAAAGCGCTCCGAAGCCCGCCGCAAAGTGAATAAATGGGTGAATCAACTTACTGGCCCATCCGATGACGCCTTCCGGTTTGATTCCAAAAAAAGGAAGACGATATTGGGGATTGGCGATAATGATATAAAAGTCCATGATGCCGGATACGATCATTAGGCAGCCAAAGAAAATAATATCAGGCGGAGTTGTGCGGATTGAAGAAAGTTTAATCATACTATGTGGTATTTGACTTCAACCGGGTCATTTCGTTACCATTCTAAAGATTGATTATGATGGGTTGCCTTTTTAATAAATAGATTGTAGGAGAATACGAATGGGAAATGCAATTGTCGCAAAAACGGAAACGTGGGAAGAAGAAGTATTAAAGAGTGGAACGGTCATGGTTGATTTTTGGGCGCCGTGGTGCGGCCCTTGTCAAATGATTGCACCCGTGATTGACGAGCTGGCTGTCGAATATGATGGAAAGTTGAAAGTCTGCAAGTTAAACACCGATGAAAACCCCGACATTTCAAGCCAATATCAGATTATGGGCATCCCAACGCTACTTTTTTTTAAGGACGGGAAACAGGTTGACAAAATTGTCGGTGCGGCCTCCAAAAAACAGATTAAAGACAAAATGGATAAGGCGCTTGCCTCGTAACGGTGCTGCGGAAGGCAGAACGCTTCGCGGTGCAATCAAAAACGGTTGAATACCCATGAACAGGATTGGTCTTGTCCTTAAACCGGGTCATATTCATGGAAGGGAGACCTTAGAGAAACTTTCCGGTTGGCTTGTCAGTCTTGGGAAAAGCGTTGTCGTTATTGACCCGTTCGCAAGGAACCGGAAACCCCGTCGGGTGGATATGGTGGTTGTTTTGGGCGGGGATGGAACGCTTCTTTCCGCAGCTCGGTGGGTCGCAGGAGCAGGAATCCCCATTCTGGCGGTCAACATGGGCAGTCTAGGGTTCCTGACCGAGATAACACTAGAGGAGCTTTATTCGGATCTTTCGGCCGTCTTCAAAAAAGAATTTTTAGAAGACCCGCGAATTATGTTAGAATGCGAAATCTTACGTGGCCGGAAACGTATTAAAAAGTCGACCGTCTTAAATGATATTGTGGTGAATAAGGGACACTTTGCAAGACTGATTCGAATGGAAGTTTCTGTGGCAGGCCAATTTGTGACTGGCTTAAGGGGTGATGGGTTGATTGTCGCTTCCTCAACCGGTTCAACCGGTTACACCCTTTCTGCTGGGGGGCCAATTGTTCATCCGTCGGTGGATGCCATTGTCCTCACACCGATTGCGCCGCATACGCTCACCAACAGACCGATTGTGATTCCATCCGATGTCGAGGTGCGGATTCTCCTGAAGGAGAACGAAGCAAGCCCCGTGGTGACTTTTGACGGGCAGGGAGCCTTCCCCCTTGCCGCAAACGACCAGGTCTGTATTCGTGTGTCCAAGACGCGGTTGAAGTTAATTCAGTCGCCGAATCGGAACTATTATCAAGTGCTTCGTGAAAAGTTGAAGTGGGGAGAAGGTACGCCGAGGGACTCATAGGGAGAAAGAACATATGAATATTGCAATTCCAAAAGAGATAGAAACCAGCGAAAAACGAGTGGCGGCCATTCCGGAGACGGTTGAAAAAATGGTGAAAGCCGGGCTGTCCGTCTTCGTTGAAGCGGGCGCGGGAGAGAGCACTCATTATTCGGACAGCGAGTATGAAAAGGCCGGGGCAACCCTGATAAAAGATTCCGCCAGCCTATATCTGAACGCCGATATTATTATCAAGGTGCAGCGGCCCATGATGAGCGGCGGGGTGCATGAAGTAGAGATGATGAAGCCCAATGCGATTTTAATCTCGTTGCTGTCCCCTTTAACCTATCCCGATTTGATTGCAAAATTGGCAGCCCGCGGTGTCACCTCGTTTGCGGTCGATCTGATTCCTCGTACCACCCGCGCGCAGCGAATGGATATTTTAAGCTCCATGTCTAGCATCGCCGGGTATAAGGCTGTTTTGTTGGCCGCAGCTGCCTATTCCCGTTTAATCCCCATGATGACGACCAGTGCAGGAACCTATCCCCCTGCAAAAGTGCTTGTATTAGGAGCGGGGGTTGCTGGATTACAGGCCATTGCGACGGCAAAGCGGATGGGGGCAAGCGTCTCCGCGTTTGACACGCGTCCCGCTGTAAAAGAGCAGGTTCAAAGTTTAGGCGCAACGTTTGTCGAGCTTGATCTTTCTGGAGAATCTGCGGAAGATTCCGGTGGATATGCAAAAGAGCTTTCCGACTCAGCCCATAAGAAAGAGCAGGCGCTCATTGCTCAGCATGCCAAACAGTCTGATATTATTATTACCACTGCGTTGATCCCGGGGAAAGAGGCCCCTTTGTTGATTCCAAGAGAAGTGGTCGCTGAAATGAAAAAGGGATCCGTGATTGTGGACATGGCGGTGGAGCAAGGCGGCAATTGCGCGTTTTCTCGGATGGGGGAGACTGTGGTTGAGCATGGCGTAACGATTATCGGAGCAACCAATTTGCCGGCAACGGTGCCGATTGTCGCCAGCCAGATGTACTCAAAAAACCTATGGAATTTTTTGTCTTTACTTTATCAAGAAAATAAATTAAACATCAACAAAGCGGATGAAATTATCCAAGCAACACTGGTGACGGAAGGCAAAGAGATTGTGAATCAAGCGGCGAAAAATGTTGTCATGAAAGGGGGGAAGTAGATGGGATCTTCAATACAAAGTTTATATATTTTTATGTTGGCGGCTTTTTTGGGCTATCAACTTATTTCGAAGGTGCCTGCACTTTTGCATACCCCGCTTATGTCGTTTACCAATTCGATTTCTGGCATTTCGTTGGTGGCCTCTTTGGTCTCAGCGGGTGCCGACTATAGTGTCATGGCAACAGTATTAGGAACCATTGCCGTTATCTGCGCCACGATTAATGTGGTGGGTGGTTTTTTGATTACAGACCGAATGCTTAAAATGTTCAAGAAAAAATAGGGGCCACTAACGAGCGGAAGCGAGAATGCCCGCATCCGTTGGTCGCGGTAGAATATACAACCCCCTTTTGGGATATTGGGGTGTTTTGAAATAGGGACGCTTACAAAAAATGCAAGTTCAGTTTATTCATGTCGCTTACTTTATATCGTCCGCCCTTTTTTTAGTGGGGATGCATGATTTAACCCATCCGAATACGGCACGGAGGGGAACCTCTCTTGCCGCATTGGGTATGCTGATTGCCGTTATTGGAACATTGCTCCATCAGGAGATTGTCCGCTACGAATGGATTATTGCGGGATTGATTGTGGGAACCGCCATTGGCATTCCAATGGGCCTTAAAATTCCAATGACGAAAATGCCCGAACGAATTGCCCTTTCGCATTCTTTTGGCGGTTTGGCCATTGCGTTGGTTGGGGTCATTGAGTATTTTCGCCATGCTGATCAGTTAACCGGCGTGCAGATGGGCACCATCGGCTTTGAGGTCTTTTTTGGCGCGGTGACCTTTACTGGCAGCTTGATGGCGTTTGGAAAGTTACAAGAGCTTCTTCCCGGCCGGCCAATCACCTTCCCGAAACAAAACATCATTACGGTTGGATCGGTCATCCTTGCGATTTCACTCATTTTTGTCTTGGTTTTTAATCCAACATCCACCACCACATTCAACATTCTTCTGGGCTTAAGTTTTGTGCTTGGTGTTTTATTGGTGCTGCCCATTGGCGGTGCCGACATGCCGGTTGTCATTTGTCTTTTAAACTCTTATGCGGGCTTGGCAGCCTCTGCCTCCGGATTTGCGCTGGACAACATGGTGTTGATTATCTGCGGCGCGTTAGACGGCGGATCGGGCTTTATCCTGGCTGTACTCATGTGTAAAGCAATGAACCGCTCGTTCTCCAATGTGCTCTTTGGCGCGTTCGGGCAAGTCGCGGCACCGGTCCCGGCTGATGCAACATCTGCTGCCCCAGCCGCAAAGGCGACGGTTCAGAGTAAAACGCCGGAAGAAGCAGCTGAGATTTTCAAGAAGGCCAAGTCGGTGATTGTCGTTCCCGGATATGGAATGGCTGTTGCGCAGGCGCAGCATATTGTCCGGGAGATGGCAAATATTTTGGAAAAGAATGGAACAAAAGTTCGATACGCAATTCACCCGGTGGCTGGTCGTATGCCAGGACACATGAACGTCCTTTTAGCAGAAGCAGATATTCCGTATGATTATCTCATTGATATGGACGACATTAACCCAGAGTTTCCAAATACCGATATTTCTTTGGTGATTGGCGCGAACGATGTGGTCAATCCGGCGGCCAAGACCAATACGGCCAGCCCGATTTACGGAATGCCGATTTTGGATGTAGAAAGTTCGAAATGTGTCATGGTGTTGAAGCGTAGCATGAATCCTGGGTTTGCCGGTATTGATAACGAGTTATTTACCCGGCCCAATACCGTCATGGTTTTTGGCGATGCAAAACAAACCCTGACAAAAATTACCGCCGCACTTACTGCGTAGGGTGCTGCGAAACCTGACCACCCCTGCCCCTCCTAAAATAGGAGGGGCACTTTAGTCATGCAGAAAAAACAAACCGACAAAAAAAATGAGAACGACGTCCGAAGCCTCATTTGCGAGTTCCTGCGGCTGTTTTACAGCAACGGCTGGGTCACTGGCACCGGCGGCGGCATTTGCGCCTCTTTTGAAAAAGATCAATTTTTAATTGCCCCCACTGGTGTCCACAAAGAGCGGATCAAGCCTTCCGATCTTTTTACGGTAGATAGTACAAATGGCTCCGTTACTTGCTCCCCCAAGGCAAAAACATTACGTCTTTCAGAATGCGCTCCTATTTTCTGTGAGATTATCCGTCAGAGGGGTGCCGGCGCGGTGATGCACAGTCATGCCCTTCCAACTGTTTTGGCGGCCGACATCAGTTCCGAGAAAGATCAATTACTTATTTCCGGATTAGAGATGCTCAAGGGGATCGCCAATGAGAATAACAAGAGCCAGCATCTTATCCCGATTGTCGAGAATACAATGTACGAGCGGGAACTCTGCGAGGTCGTTTCTAGTGCACTTCGGTCTGACTTGTTCACAAAATCATTTTGCCTTTTAGTGCGGGATCACGGGGCGTATATTTGGGGAAAAGATATTTGGGAAGCAAAGCGCCACGCGGAGGTTTATCATTTTTTATTTGAGGCAACGCTTGCCAGAAAACAACTTCGGCTGCTAAATGGATCCGCCGCTCTTTGAAGCCTCCGAAGAGGCGATCTCGTTTGAGAAGCAAAAAGGGAGGGGGTTAAGGGCCACCCCTTGGTGGAAGCAAAAATGCGCGCAGGGCGTTTGTTTTTATTGCCAACAGAAGTTTGCCCCGTTAGAATTAACGATGGACCATGTTGTGCCGCTCATTCGCGGGGGGCGGTCTGTTAAGGGCAACGTCGTTCCCGCCTGTAAGGATTGTAACAACAAGAAGAAATCACTTCTTCCGATGGACTGGGAAAAACTATTATAGGGTTTATAAATGTTAGAAGCCGTTTCTTTTAAAAAGCGTATTGCATTTTTGATTGCCGTCTCTTTTATCACTTTCGGCTGTACGATGAATCTCTCTCAAAAATCCGAGCTATTAACACTTTCTCATAGTAGCGAAGAGATTATTGATTTTGCGAATCAAGAGACCAACACGATTTACGATCCACTATCGCTTTTGAAACGTGGCGAAGCCTTTCGGGTTAAAGAAGATTATTCGGCCGCAGGAGCGGAATATAGCCGCTTTCTAGAATTACATCCGGCTCACAGGATGGCCGCTTTTGCCCAATATTCTCTTGCGGAAAGTTTTGCCAGCGAAGTGGACACAACCGATCGAGATCCAATGTCCGCACAGCAAGCCCTTTATGCCTTTAATCAGGTCTTGGAAAAATATCCCGACAGCATCTATGTAAACGATTCGAGAAAAAAGATTCAGGCACTGATATTACACCAGATGGAACATCAATTTCGTATCGGCCATTTTTATTATCAGAAGGGAGCCTTTCCTGCAGCGATTGCCCGATTTGAAGCGCTTCTAAAAGAGGCAAAGCCCGGGGAGGTCACCGAGAAGACGCTTTATTATTTATCGCTCTCGCACCATCAGCGTGGGAATCGTGAGCAGGCCCAAGCGACCTTACAGCGGTTGCAGTCCGAATATAAAAATTCTCCGTTTTTAGAAAAAATTCCGTTTTAGGAGCTGTGAAAAAACAGACCTCTCTCCGAATACTGACCCCCCGCCTGTCTCGTCTTAAACGGCAAGGATTAAAAGTCGTCTTTGCCTGGGGGATATTTGATCTTTTACATCGCAGCCATATTGATTATCTCAATAAGGCGCGTGCGTTAGGCGATTATCTGATTGTGGGTGTTTATTCTGATCGTGTTGTAAAAACACATAATCAGCCCGGACGCCCGATGACCCCTGCGAAAGAACAAATTGAGATACTTTCGGCCTTTACGGTTGTGGATGCCGTGATTCTCCTATCCAAAGAAACGCCAGATGATTTTATTGAAAAGATGGCTCCTGATATTGTTGTCTCGTGTAAAATGGCCGATCCTGATCTGAAAAAAGTGATTGATCATTTGGGGCTTCGATTTGTAAAAGTAAAACAAAATGATTCGCAATCGGTATCGGGATTGATTCAAAAAATAAAAAAGTCTTTTTCTACGACCCAATGACGTCCCCATTTAATTTCCCCCTCTTTGAATCTATCTTTTCGGCGATCATACAGGGTGAACGCATCATCAAGATCAACGGATTGTGGGGCTCGTCCGAAGCCTTCTTCCTCTCACGTCTTTCTGAGAGAAAAATCCCGTTTTGCCTGGTAACCCCATCAGCCCACCAAGCCCAACAAATGCTCCAAGAAATCCAGTTTTTTAGCGAACAGGAGGCGAAATCTCCACCCCTTTCTCTATTTCCCGGATGGGATATCTTTCCAGACGAGCCGGGAAACCCGCGTCCCGATTTAGTCGCACAACGCCTTTCTATCCTCCATCAACTCGCGTCAGGAGAAAGCCTCTCGGTAGTGACTTCCGTGGAGGGATTTCTGCAGAAGGTATTAGATCGGTCGTTTTTGTTAAAAGAGTCAAGGCGGTTAGAAAAAGGAGAGCGTATTGAACGCGACTTCTTTCTTGAACAGCTTTTTCATTACGCGTATGAACCCGTATCGTCGGTGACTTCCCCGGGAGAATTTGTCTCCCGCGGCGGGATTGTTGATTTCTTTCCGCCAACCTCACCTCATCCCGTCCGAGTTGAGTTCTTTGGCGATACCGTTTCCTCACTCCGCACATTCGACCCCGTCACGCAAAAATCAATTGAAGAAATCAATTTCGTTGTGATGATTCCGGGACGGGAAAGCCGTACTGATCCAGAACATCGTGCAATGGCATTTTCAGACTATCTCTCACCCGAAACGGTTTTGATCTTGGATGAACCAGAGGCCGTTTCACTGGCAGGGTCGCAGTTTTATCAAACCATTGAAGACAATCTCCTTTCAAAGGGGAAAAAGATAACGACTGATCTCCCGGTTTTGCCCCCTTCGCATCTCTTTCCTGAAAAATCGCATCGAACGGTCATCCATTTGGAATCACTTTCGATTGGATCAGATCGCGGGGCAAAACGATTCATGCTGAACATCCCCGCTCTTTCCTCTTTGGGGCTGGGACGTTTTGGACAATCGTTCGCAGAGGGTATCGAAAAATTAAATCGCTTAAGATGTGATCACACACTGATTGTCGCGGTACGAAATCAAATACAGTTCGACCGGTTCAAGCGCATTTTTGATGATTATAATCTGCCCTATTGCCCTTGGGATGACGCTGCTGAAATCCATTTCCCCGCGCCGGTCTTCTTGGCGATTGGAGAGATTACGGAAGGATTCTCACTCCCGGAAATTAAAACCATTATCTTAACCGACGAGATTCTTTCCGGTCATGCTGGCAAGAAAAAGGCGACGGCCAAGGCGGATAAAGACGATCGCTCCCTGTTTTTGGCTTCCATTGACGACTTAAAAATTCGTGACTTTGTGGTACATCTCGATCATGGTATTGGCCTTTATCTCGGAATTAAGCGGCTTTCAATTGCGCCGGAGGAATGGAGAAAAGACGGCATGAAGCTCGAGGCCGACTTCCTGATGCTGGAATTTCTGGGCGGCGATAAACTGTATGTGCCGCTGGATGCCTTAAAACAGGTTCAAAAATATGTGGGGTTGGAAGGGGGAAAGCCCGCGCTGGATCGGCTGGGTGGGGGACGCTGGTCGCGCACCAAAGAAAAAGTCAAAAAAGCGATCTACGATATGACTGAGGAGCTGCTCACGCTGTATGCAGAACGGGAGCTCGCGCAGGGACACGCCTTTATGCCAACTTCGCATATCGAAGAGTTTGCGGCGGCGTTTCCATACGAAGAGACCCCGGATCAGCTAACGGCTATTTCCGATATTATTTGCGATATGCAAAGTGAAAAACCGATGGATCGGCTGATTTGCGGTGATGTGGGATATGGGAAAACCGAGGTGGCAATGCGCGCCGCTTTCTTGGCCGCGCTGGACAACAAGCAGGTCGCGGTGATGGTGCCGACGACCCTGCTTGCAATGCAGCATGGCGAGACCTTTGCAAAACGATTTGCCCCTTTCCCAGTGAAGACAGCGACATTGTCTCGACTGCGTTCCCCGAAAGAGCAGAAGGAAGTTCTAGAGGGTCTCAAAAAAGGAGCGATTGATATTGTGATTGGGACACATCGTCTTTTGGGAAAAGATGTATTGTTTCGCGATTTAGGATTGGTGATTATTGATGAGGAGCATCGGTTTGGCGTGCGGCATAAAGAACGGCTCAAGCAGTTGCGAAAAGAAGTGGATATTCTGACGCTGACGGCAACGCCGATTCCGAGAACACTACAGATGACCCTTGCGAAGATGCGCGATATGACCGTGATTGAAACCCCGCCGGTCAACCGGCTGGCTATTCGAACCGTCTTGGCACCGTTTGATCCTAAACTCATTCGCGAGGTGGTCTTTCGGGAACTGGTGCGCGGCGGGCAGGTCTTTTTTGTGCACAATCGCGTTCAAGATATCACCACCATCGGAGAGATGTTAACGACACTGATTCCAGAAGCGAAGATCGGCATTGCGCATGGACAAATGAGGGAAGGAGCGCTAGAAAATGTCATTACGAAATTTATTGCCAAGGAGTATACGCTGCTCCTTTGCACAACGATTATCGAGTCGGGCCTGGATATCCCTTCTGCCAATACGATCATTATTAATAATGCCGATTCGTTCGGACTGGCCGAGTTGTATCAACTTCGAGGTCGTGTTGGGCGGTCGGATGAGCAGTCTTATGCCTATTTGCTGGTACAGGAAGAGGCGATGATTACAGAGACCGCACGGCAACGCTTACAGGCGATTTCTGAATTTACCGAACTGGGATCCGGCTTCCATATTGCGGCGCGCGATTTGGAGATTCGCGGCGCGGGTAGTCTATTGGGAGCAGAGCAGTCGGGTCAGGTGGCCTCAGTCGGCTTTTCGCTTTATATGGAGATGATTGAGGAGCGGGTACAATCGTTTCGAGGGCAGGCGAAAGAAGAAGTGATCGAGCCGACGGTCTCATTAAAATGTTCCGCCTATATTCCGGAGGAGTATATTTCTGATCCGCACCATCGTCTCACGCTTTATCGGCGGTTGACCTCCGCGAAGACGGATGATGAAATTACAGCGATTGAATTAGAATTACTAGACCGATATGGGAAGGTTCCGGAGCCACTTTCGCGTCTTTTAGAAACGGTGACGTTAAAAGTGCTGGCTCGATTTGGCCATGTGATAAAGATTTCTCAAGAGGAGAAGGGGGTTTCTTTTTTATTGGATGCCACGATCCCGATGAAAGAAAATATCTTAAATCTTTTGCTGAAAAAATTTAAGGGGAGAATTCAACTTAAGACACCATTTTCTTTTGTACTTGCGATAGCGGATGATTCCCATGAAGCCATCTTTTGTGAGACACTCGATTGTTTAACTGTTCTGAAAGGATAAAAATGAGGAAAAAATTTCGGCGGGTTTGTGGTCTATTTTTTGTTTTCATCATTGGGGTCAATAGCGCGTTTGGCGCGACCCCAATTGATCGTATTGTTGCTGTCGTCAATGGAGACATCATTACAGAAAGCGACATTTTAACGGCTGCTTCCCCCCTCAAACAACTCATTGAAGAGAAACTTATTTTACAATCTGCCACGAAAGAAGGAGTAAAGGTCTCTTCTATGGAGTTTGAGCGTGCTTTGCAGGAAATAGAGCGGCAAAACCAATTTAAAGACCGAGAGTCGTTTCGTCAGGCCGTGATGACATCGTCTGATCTTTCATGGGAAAGCTATTTATCCAATCTAAAGATGCAACTAACAGTCATGAAGCTGATCGGCGAGCAGGCTCAAGATTTATTTGTGACCGAGGCAGAGATCAAGGCCGCCTATCATCGTGATCCAAAAGTCTTTCAGTCCGATCGCGTGGCGTTAAGACAGATTTTGTTTCCAACGATGCCCGAAATGTCGGAGACATCCATTGAAGCACTAGAAAAAAATGCCAACCAAATTGCCCTTGAAATAAAGGGGGGAGGCGATTTTGACCAGGTAAGAGCCAGCGATTCATTCGTGTCGTCCCGGGCTGAGGTTGCCGATCTCGGTTATTTTGACAAGGCAGATCTTACGGTTGAGATTGTACGGCTTGTGTCTCATTTGAGTATTGGGGAGTACAGCAATGTCTTAAAAACACCGATCGGCTTTCACATCTTTCAAGTCACTAATAAAAAGACGACTGCTTTGTCCGAAGATGAAACCCGCGCCAAAATATCGGACATACTGTTAAGAGAAAAACGGGAAGTGGTCAGCCGCGAATGGTTAAATCAGATAAAAAAAGAGGCCGTTATTCAGATCAAGTAGGTCTCTTAAAAAAATCACAGAATCCTTAGATAGACTTGACTCATATTGAGAAAGGGTGTAACCTTCTGCGCTTCAATGGGGCAACTGAAGTTGTTGCAAATATAAAAAACATATTAGGAGAATAGATGGGAAAGCCATTAACGAAATCACAAATTACAGAAAAAGTTGCTGAGAACGCTGATATCTCTAAAAAGTTGGCCTCTCAAATTTTAGATAATATCGCACAAATGGCCTATAAAGAGGCAAAAAACACGTTTACCATTCCAGGCATTGGAAAGTTAGTGCTCTCAGCCCGGAAAGCGCGTATGGGTCGCAACCCCAAGACGGGCGAAGCAATTAAAATTGCGGCGAAAAAGGTTGTTAAGTTCAGAGTATCCAAGGCCGCCAAGGATGCTATCTTTGGAGTCAAGAAGTAATACCGCCGAATTGGTAGGAGCGGTTCGTAAACCGCTCCTACTTTTTTAATGCATTGGTGAGCCTCGGAATAATTTCAAAAAGGTCCCCAACAATGCCGTAGTCGGCGATCTTAAAGATCGGCGCATTCTGATCCTTGTTGATGGCGACAATGCATTTTGCGGAAGACATTCCAGCCTGATGTTGAATGGCACCGGAGATCCCGCAGGCAATATAAAGAAGCGGAGAGACCGTCTTTCCGGTTAGCCCAACCTGAAAAGGGTGAGGCTTCCATCCCGCGTCTACCGCTGCGCGAGAAGCCCCAACCGCCGCGCCTAAAGCACCCGCAAGTTCTTCTATCAAACTAAAATTGGCAGCCTCTCTTAAGCCGCGTCCGCCAGAGACAATCACTTGTGCTTCCGTTAGATCCAGTTTCCCCACTGCCGCCGCAATAACCTCTGTCGTTCTTGCCGCAGGTTTGCTTTCGTCAAAGGATGGGGGGGCGTACTTTTTGATCACCGGTTCGTTTTTTACTTGAGGGCGAGCGTCGCCTGCGGACGGCTGGGCCGGAAAGGCATTGGGTCGGATCGTGGCAACAAGACAAGATTCGCCAATGGCCTTCCTTACTTTTGCCATGACTTTCCCGCCGTAGATGGGCCGAGTGGCTAGAATATCTCCATCGGGCTTGATTTCAAACGCGGTACAATCTTGGGCAAACGGCGCGTGAAGTTTTGCAGCCACCTTTGCGGCAAGATCGCGCCCCATTGCCGTTGCGCCCATTAGAATGAGTGTAGCGTGATCCTTCTTCGCAAGATCAACAACAATTTGAGCGTATCGTTCAGATGAATAAAAACGGAGGGCGGGGGAATCGCAGCAATCAATCTGATTGGCACCCGTTTCTGATAGTTCTTCCAAATGTGCTGAAACGGTGTCTCCAATCGTCACCGCATGAATCTCTCCAGAGGGGAAAAGCCTTCTGGCCTCGCACAACGCCTCAAGGGAGACCCGCTTTAATTTTCCATCGCGGACTTCTGCAAAAACAAGAACAAAAGACAAATGATCCTCCCTGGCCTACGGCCCTGTAAACTTATCCAGACGGCATTTAATCTGATACCGGCTTAAACAATCCTGATAATAACCAAATTCGGCTTTTAATTTCTCCATGGTGGAGAGGTACCCATATTGCATAATCTCTGTTTTTGCGTTGAAACTAACCGGATGATGTGAGAATAAAACGGTTGCAGATTGATCCGGCTGCATCAGCACGAAATCTTTTTTGGGGTGTTCGGAGCAGTAACGCTTGATCGCCAGATAAATGCGCGTCGCCGTATTAATGCGTAATGACTGATCATAAATATAGGCAACCCCTTTCTCTTTAATGGTGGGAGCCCCCCCCATAATGGAAGGTAGGCGTACTTTCTTTCGATCATTTTTAATATATTGTATTGGATTAATAATCCACATGAGCTCGGCACCATGATTCATCGCAATATCCATGTAGGCCACTCGGCCGACGCCGCCATCAATGTAATCGTTTCCATTGATATGAACCGGCTGAAAGAAAATGGGGATCGCAGAAGAAGCGGAGACTGCTAAGGAGATTGGAACCTCATCAAACGCTTCGGGGCCAGCTTCTCCAAAAACGTCATATTGTCCTAAGTCTAAATTAACAGCCGGGATGTAGAGCTCTTTTTTTAACTTTCTAAAATCGTTTGTGTATCCACCCTGACTTAGCAGATTGGCTAAAAATATATCCAGTTTTTTGATGGTGAAGATACCGGAGGGAAGCGATTCTTGGAGCATTTCCAGAATTTCAAGAAGCGAAATCGGGGCCTTTGACTGGTAGTAATATTTTGCAATTTGGAATAAAGACCGGAAAAACTTTTTTATCATGCTGTAAGTTTCCTGATAACCTAAACCATAGATATCTTTTCGCGCAAAATTGGCAGGAGTCTTTCGCCCAAACTTTATGTCTTCATAAATCTCCCGAGGCTTGATACCATTGGCCATGAGCGCCGCAACCGCCGCCCCTGCACTGGTTCCCACATAAATGTCGAATTGATTAACCGAGAAATTATCGAAGAAGTCATCCAGTGCGGTAAGACATCCCACCTCATACATCCACCCGGGGATGCCTCCTCCCGCCAAAACCAACGCCGTTTTAGGAGTGCCACTACTATGACCTTGATCCATTTTAATAAAATCCATTAGAGAACTTTTGCTTCTTCATGCAGAAGACGAACTAAATTGGCTACAGCGGTATCCGGGTCTCCATCCAAAATCGTTCCCGCTTTACGAGGCGGTGGCAACTCGAGTCGCTCGACCACAAGCTTGGCCCCTTTCGTCCCAACCTGATCCTCCGAAAGACCTAGTTCATGTAAGGTGAGCACCTTCAATGGTTTTTGCTTGGCCTTCATAATCCCAGCCAGTGTTGCATATCTCGGTTCATTCAATTCCTTATGACAGGAAAAGAGTGCAGGAAGCGGTGTCTCCACAACTTCCGTCGCCCCTTCGATTTGGCGGTACACTATTGCGCGTTTTTCAAGAGGTAGAACGGTGAGTTTTGTAATGACTGCGACATGAGGAAGCTCCATGAATTCCGCCGTATAAATAGGAACGGAACCACTATCGGTGTCAATCGCATGTTTTCCAAAAAAGATGATGTCATAAGTTCCCAATTTTAATGCGGCGGACAAAACCAAAGCGGTCGTGTAAGTATCCCCTCCCGCTAACACGGGATCTTTCAAGTGGATCGCACCATCTGCTCCCAGCGCAAGACAGCTTCTAAGAACCTCCGACGCCTTCTCTGGGCCGATGGTAATGACCGTTACTACCGTTCCTGGAATCTGAGATTTAAGTTTTAAGGCCTCTTCCACGCCAAATTCGTCGTATGGGTTCATCACATACGACATATCAGAGCGATCAATATCGACTTCTTCTGCCGAAGGCTTAATGCGCGAATCAGTCGCGGGGACTTGTTTAACGCAGACAGCAATATTCATATAAAAAATAGGAGTGTTCGATCTCTTAACCCCACCTAGACGCCCCCTTTTTTGATTACATCTTCGGCAATGACTATTTTTTGAATCTCGTTGGTCCCTTCAAAGATGCGGTTGATACGGGCATCACGATAATATCGCTCGACCGGATGTTCTCCCATAAATCCGTTTCCACCATGAATTTGAACTGCTTTGTCGACAATCCGACCCAATGCCTCTGAGCAAAATAGTTTGCAGATGGCACCTTCTCGGGCAATTTTCTTTCCCTGATCAAACATCCAAGCAGTGCGGTAAATAATAGACTCCATCTGATAAATCTCCGATGCCATCTCGGCCAGCATCCATTGAATGGCTTGGAACGTGGCGATGGGCTGGCCAAAGGTCACCCGCTTTTTTGCAAAATCAACCGACATGGCAATCATCTCCTTTGCAGCACCCAAACAGCCGGCGGCCAGAGAAAGCCGGGACTCGTCTAATGTCTGCATGGCAATCTGAAATCCAAAGCCAAGGTTTCCAAGTAGATTCTCTTTTGGAACCCGAACATCCTGGAAAACCAATTCGGCCGTGGATGAGCCACGCAGCCCCATCTTGTCGTGAATCCGATTGGCTGTAAACCCTGTTGTGGGAACATCAACAATAAATGCCGTAATTCCCCCGCGGGCTTTCAGTTTCGCATCCGTTGACGCATAAACGATAATGATATCGGCAATATCCCCGTTTGTGATCCAAAGCTTCGTTCCATTTAAGACGTAGAAATCACCATCTTCCCTTGCGGAAAGCTGCAAATTGGCGGCGTCCGATCCGGCACCCGGCTCCGTCAAGGCGTACGCGCCAATCTTCTGTCCTCCAGCCAAAGCCGTGAGATATTTTTGTTTTTGCGCTTCAGTTCCGCCGAGGAAAATAGACATGCCGGCAAGGCCCATGTGGGCGCCATAGCTGACCGTGGTGGAGGCGCAGGCATAAGAAAGCTCCTCCAGAAGGATACAATAACCAATTTCTCCCATGCCAGAACCACCGTATGCTTCTGGAAAGAGAATGCCCGTTAATCCCAATTCGCTTCCTTTTTTCAGGAGTGATTTAACGATGTCGACGTTTTGTTCTTTATCAATCTGACGGGCAAGTGGTTTGACCTCATTTTGAGCAAACTTTCTCACCATATCACGGAGCATGACTTGCTCCTCTGTAAATGTAAAATCAATCATCGCGGTCTCCTCAGTAGTGCAGAAAATTGGCGGAGAGGCAGGGATTTGAACCCTGGGTAGAGTGTTACCCCTACGTCGGTTTAGCAAACCGGTGCCTTCAGCCACTCGGCCACCTCTCCTTTAACAAAACAATTTATTCTAGATGAATCCGACCACATTTGCAATCGCGCGCGGGGAGGAATTTGGGGGGCACCTCTAAAAACCTACTGCGCGAACTGTGGCGCCGTGCGAAGCACCTAAAACTGTGTTTTGAAATCAAGAAATGATTTTTTTAGATCGGCCAATTCGACTTGAAGCGTATCAACCTTCGTCTGGAGTTTTCCAAAGTCCTCACGATCTATAAACCGATCATAGATGGACGTAGACGGCGCAGATGTTTTCTCTTCGTCGTTTAGGTCTTTTATAACGGGAGTGCCGCAAAGAAGGTGTGTGTAGCGGGGTTCTTTCTTTCCAGCTTGACGCGGCAACAATGTCACGTAGCCCCATTCTTCTAATGTTTTGAGTGTCCCAAGCGTTGCCTCAAGATTTTCGGAAGGATGCATTCTTTCGGAGTGTGTCCGAATCTCACCAATGGTTTGGGGGCCTCGTAACATCAGTTCACAAATAATAGCTGTTTCGGGTGCCATAAAACGGGACTTCTTTAGAAACATCTCTGAAAACTTAGGCACACGGGAAAGATTATCCTGATCCACAAACCCTTTTTCTTTCAATTTATCTAACGAGATGGATACCGTTGCCTCATCGTAAGAAACAATGGGATCACGATTGGAGGTTTGGTTGCATGCATTTTTTAATGCGTTCAATGAAAGCGGGTAGTAATCGGGCGTTGTGACCTCTTTCTCGATGAGCGCACCCAACACCCGAACTTCTTCTTCAGTGAGAATATAATCCATTTTGAGTCATCCGTCCTATTGTAAACCCGCCGCTAGTTTTTTCTTAATCATTTCTGCCCCCTTTTCGCCTGACAGCAGCATCGCGCCGAAGGCCGGGCCCATTCGAGGGGTCCCATACACGGCGGCCACGGAAAGTCCAACAATAAAAAGATTCGGATAAACCTCGCCAGTTTTCTCCATGACCGTCTCCTCCGACCGAGCCACCCACATCGCGCCATTTCCCGGCACCGGTTTATGAAGACCTCGTTTCGCTAAAAGAGCAACCGTTATCGCATCATGGCCGGTGGCATCCACCACAATTTTCGACTCCAGCGCAATGGGGTCAATATGTGCGGCATCATGTCCCATCACTTCTAGCGGATGCCAATTCACCACGACCCCCTCCAATCGGGAATCGTCACCCCGCACAACAAGATCAACCACCTGCGTATTATTAAGCACTTTTACCCCTGCGTCATAGGCCGATCCGATGATTTTTGAGGTGGCGTGGGGCGGATCAACGATATACATATCGTCCGATATCTTTTTACAAGGCACTCCAATTTTCAATAGAATCTCTTGCGCCGGGTGGGCGATTGTGGCCTTGTTCATGAGGTAGCCACCGTTCCAGAACCCGCCGCCCAAGTGATTCAACTGTTCAATCACAACGACTTTGTAGCCAGAGGAGGCCAGCGTCTTTCCGCAAATCATACCTGCGGGGCCTGACCCGACAATAATGACATCCGATTCGATCAGTTGGTCAAATTCTTTGAAATATTCCCGCGCGATGGTTCGGGTAATGTCGGCTTCGCGTAGCGGCTGGATTTCTCGTTGTTTCATGTTGTTTATCCCTTTGCAAACCACCCC
>JBBTNS010000005.1:0-19773 GCA_038067655.1 Nitrospirota bacterium | reverse complement strand
GTAGCGGCTGGATTTCTCGTTGTTTCATGTTGTTTATCCCTTTGCAAACCACCCCCATCCCCTCCTTGGTTAAGGAGGGGATGGGGGTGGTTCGTTCTCTATCGGAAAATTAACTATAAATCTCCGCCCCTTCTTTCTTGAAGGCTTCGGATTTTTCCATCATGCCCAGCTCAAGCGCGGCCTGCTCATCCAACGCGTTTTTCTCGGCGTACTCGCGCACCTCTTCGGTAATCTTCATTGAGCAAAACTTCGGGCCGCACATTGAACAAAAATGAGCGACCTTCGCCCCTTCCGCCGGAAGCGTCTCATCATGATAACTTTTTGCAGTCTCCGGATCGAGCGATAAATTAAACTGATCCTCCCATCGAAACTCAAATCGGGCCTTTGAAAGGGCATTGTCTCGGGCCTGCGCGCCGGGATGCCCCTTGGCCAAATCACCTGCGTGTGCCGCAATTTTATAGGTGATTACCCCAGTCTTCACATCCTCCCGATTGGGAAGCCCCAAATGCTCTTTGGGAGTCACATAACAAAGCATCGCACAGCCAAACCAGCCGATCATTGCCGCGCCAATCCCGGAAGTAATATGATCGTACCCCGGTGCAATATCGGTCGTTAAGGGGCCGAGTGTGTAAAACGGGGCCTCAAAGCACTCGGTCAACTGCTTTTCCATATTGATTTTAATCATGTGCATCGGCACATGGCCGGGGCCCTCAATCATGGTCTGCACATCATGCCGCCAGGCTATTTTCGTAAGTTCACCCAATGTCTCTAGCTCTCCAAATTGCGCAGCATCGTTAGCGTCGGCAATGGCCCCGGGACGAAGACCGTCGCCTAAGCTAAACGAGACATCGTACGCCTTCATGATCTCGCAGATCTCTTCAAAATGGGTGTAGAGAAAATTTTCCTTGTGATGCGAGAGACACCACTTGGCCAAAATGGATCCGCCGCGAGAGACAATACCGGCGACCCGTTTGGCGGTCATTGGCACATAGCGAAGCAGCACCCCCGCATGAATCGTGAAATAATCCACACCTTGCTCTGCTTGTTCAATGAGGGTGTCTCGATAAAGCTCCCAGGTGAGGTCTTCGACAATGCCGCCCGTTTTCTCCAGCGCCTGATAGATCGGCACGGTGCCAATCGGCACGGGGGAGTTGCGTAAAATCCATTCGCGTGTTTCGTGGATATTCTTCCCGGTGGACAAATCCATTACGGTATCCGCGCCCCAGCGTGTAGACCAAATCATCTTTTCCACCTCTTCCGGAATGGAGGAAGTGACTGCAGAATTTCCAATATTGGAATTAATTTTCACCAGAAAGTTGCGGCCGATAATCATCGGCTCTACTTCCGGATGGTTGATATTGACTGGGATAATCGCCCGGCCGCGCGCCACTTCATCACGCACAAATTCCGGCGTAATGACCGACGGAATGGACGCCCCAAAAGATTGTCCTGGATGTTGAAAAGAGATCGTTTTATTCTCCAGTGATTTTTCAATCGCCTGATTTTCCCGAATGGCAATATATTCCATTTCAGGCGTAATGATTCCCTTTTTGGCATAGTGCATCTGGCTGACGTTCATTCCAGCCTTGGCCCGAAGCGGCTTCCTTCTATTGGGAAACCGAATATCGGAAAGGGCGGGATCGTGGGCTTGTCTTCGTCCATATTCAGACGAAATGTCCAACAGTTTTTCCACATCGTTGCGATCTGAAATCCAGTTTTGACGAATGGGAGAGAGGCCTTTTTTAATATCAATTGTCGTGTTTGGATCGGTATAGGCCCCGGATGTGTCGTAAACTAAAAGGGGTGGATTTTCAGTGGTTCCTTTTGCGTGGTGCGTGGGAGATTGTGCAATGGCGCGCATCGGCACACGAATGGAAGGGCAACGCCCCTCAATATAAATTTTTGTGGAAGCGGGAAGTGGCTTTGTTGTTAAAATAGTTTGATCAAAATCACTTAATAATGAAACCGCTTCGGCTCCATGACTGCCGTTCTCGGATTTTTCCATTTTCATTCCTCCCCTTTTTGTATTAAGGCCATAAAAAAGGCCGCTTTCCCTAATCTTGGGGAAGCGGCCTCTCGTTGATCTTCCCTTCGCTGGCATTATCCAGATCAGGTTCAAAGGGTTGTCCCAATCTCCTTAAAAATAAGATTGAAACTCTCAGCCGGCCGGCACCCCAACAATTGTCTTACATCATCTCATATCAAAATAGTACCGTCAATGATTTTTGTGTAATTTACCACTGACTAATGATATTCTCCATTTGATCTTTCTCTCAAAATGAATTACACTCCAGCCTGCTTTAAATAAACAAGGAGGAGACATGGCAATAAAACCGTTACAGGACTGGGTAGTTATAGAACAAGATCAGGCGAAAGAGACAATGTCCTCTGGGATTATTATCCCCGAGGCGGCAAAAGAGGCACCCTATCAAGGAAAAGTAATTTCGGTGGGCGAGGGCAAATTCGTCAGTGTTGAACCTTCAAAGGGAAGAGGAAGGAAAAAAGCAAAAAATGAAGAAAAGACCTTTGTCAAAACAACACTAAAACCCGGTGATTATATTCTTTACGAACAATATGCGGCTCGAGAGATTGATATAGACGGAAACCGGTGGGTTCTCGTTCGAGAAGAGGATGTATTAGGGCTTCTCGCTTGAGTCCTGCGGACGGCGTAAGGCTTCGCACGGCTATCAAAATCGCTGAATACGTAGTCGGTTTATAGAGGCGCACAGATGAAGGAAGGCCCTATTCTTTCAGCGCTTGGTATCGTCATGATTTTTATGGTGATCTCGGCCATCATGCGCACACGCGAGGTGCGGCACGACGCAAAATCGGCAAGGCTCAGGCAAAGCGGCGTGGTGAAGGTCATTCCCGTTGATCCAAACCGATTTAATCATCTGAAAATTGCACAGGTGGGGAGAGTCCCCTCCCCGATGGTTTTTATCGAAGCTTCCTCGGTTATTCGCGGAACAGAGTCGGAGCTGGGACAGTTTGATGAACGGCCGATGCGAAATGTAACCCTCTCGCCTTATTGGATTGATCTTACGGAAGTCAATAATCAGCAATATCAGAAATTTTCCGAAAAAACAGGCCGGCCGAAACAGGAAGTGATGATTTTTTTTGATGACGAGTCGGTGTTATACGCCCCGAATCTTCCCGCAGTGGGTGTGACCTGGTTTGATGCGCAAGCGTTTTGTGGTTGGAACGGAAAGCGTCTGCCAACCGAGGCAGAATGGGAGTACGCTGCGGGAGGCAATAGTCTGGGCGGATGGCCATGGAACGCCACCTTTGAAGAAGGTTACGCCAATCTGCGTGGCGAAGAGGACGGATTTGCATATACCAGCCCCGTAGGCAGTTACGAAGCCGGCCGCTCTCCTTTTGGGCTTTATGATATGTCGGGAAATGTTGAAGAATGGGTCTTAGATTGGTACGACGAGTTTTTTTACAAGGAAGGACAAGTCACACTTCCAATGGGGCCTGACACTGGAAAGACCAGGGTGGTGCGCGGTGGATCGTGGGAAAGCACCCAAAACAACGCACGAAATACAAGACGACATAGCGTCTTTCCTCATCGCAAGGAAGCTGGAATCGGATTTCGATGCGTCATGGATAACCCTTCCGCGTTGTAAAGCAAGCAATGGGTAAACCGGTTATTGAAGTGACAAATCTCACGAAGTCGTTTGGCAATGCCATTGCTGTAAATGGCATCTCTTTTTCCATAGAGGAAGGGGAGATTTTCGGCTTTTTAGGCCCGAATGGTGCCGGAAAAACCACGCTGATACAACTGCTTTTAGGACTCATCACCCCCACTTCCGGGACGATTCGAATTTTGGGAATGGATTTAGAAAAAAATCGCGAGGCTATTCTCTCGCAAGTTAATTTTTCATCAACCTATATCTCGATGCCGACTTCCCTCACACTTTTGGAAAATCTTTTGGTCTTTGCCAAACTGTACGGCGTTAAAGAGGCCGAGAAAAAAATTGATTCCCTTTTGTCGCTTTTTGAAATTGATCGGTTGAAAAACACACTCACCAGTCACCTTTCCTCAGGACAGATGACCCGTCTCTCATTGGCGAAGGCGTTACTCAACGCGCCGAGAATCCTTTTTTTAGATGAGCCCACTGCCAGTTTAGATCCGGATATCGCCGATAAAACACGCACATTGCTGACGGCCATTCGCCGCGAAAGTAAAATGACGATTTTGTATACATCGCATAATATGAAGGAGATGCAGGAGATTTCTGATCGGATTATCTTTCTCAATCAGGGTAAAATCATTGCCTGCGGAACCCCTGATGAAATTGTGAGAAGTTTTGATGGAGAAAACCTAGAAGATGTCTTTCTAAAAGTGGCTCGCGCAGCCGACCGTCGGCCCCGAATGTGATCCCTCCCGTCTGATTTCTTTACTCATTTTGTTGCTTATGTTATATTCATATTCAGTGCTGCGGAGGGGAGAACGCTTCGCACGGCCATCAAAATTGGTTGAAGTCTAGTGCAGAAAGACTCTATGATGAAGCATAGCGTTTTTGTACAAAGCGGCATAGGGGCAACACTCCTTGCCGGGTTCTTTCTCCTTGTCTTTTTTTTCGGTGTTTTTAATTCCCAAGAAAAGCGGCGGGAAGTCTGGGTGCCTCAAGTAGAAGCGGATCTCTCACTTGCAGGCGTTTCACTGGTACAAACCCGTGAAGGCAAGAAAGAATGGGTGATTGCCGCCAAAGAAGCACGGCTTTTTGAGAATCAGACCGCAGACTTAAAGGCGATTTTTGTCAAGATGGAAACGACCTCCGGTATTCCTGTAACCGTTTCTGCGGAGTTAGGAAGCCTCGATATGGCCGGGGAAAGCTTTGTGCTACGGCAAGAGAAAAACCCCGTATTGGTTTCGTGGCGGGAGGGATTCACCATTGAAACAAAACAATTAAACTGGTCTTCTGGCAAAAAGACGATTGAATCAAAAGGGAAAGTGAAGATCAAAGCGGGCGATAAAATTTCAATCACCGGCTCCGCTTTGAAGATTGATTTGAACGATTCGTCGCTCAGTGTCTTGGGGAATGTTCATGCAAAAATTAGTTAGTACGCTCTTTCTTATAATGGTTCTCTTTCCAGGGCAGATTGTGTTAGCCGAAAGCCGGGATGATAGCGTTCCGCTTTCGATTTCCTCGGAAAAAATGACGGTGAAAGGGCTTGAAGATAAGGTTTTTTTTGAGGGCGCAGTTGTCATTCAAAAAGGAGACGTGGCAATGACCGCTGGACGTGCAGAGGTGCTTCTTGCCAACAAGAACCAGAACGACCAGCGGGATCAGAAGGATCAAATCGGCAGTAAAAAAAATGCGGTGGCGGCAGCGTCAGCGATATCAAACCTTTCTCCTTCTGAGGGAAAAGAGATTGTACAGATTGCACTGACCCATCAGGTTGAGGTTCGGCAAGGAAACCGGCGGGTTATTTCTGAAAAAGCGGTTTATGACGCAAAGGAAGAAGAAATTATATTGACCGGAAATGCAGAAATGTGGGAAGAGGGGTATCATGTAAAGGGAAGGGTGATTCGTCTTTCTCTTGCGAAAAAACGCAGTTTTGTAGAGGGGAGTCAGCTCACTATTTATTAGAGGGTGACGGGATGTGCAAAACCTTACCACCCCTGCCCCTCCTAAAATAGGAGGGGCGCTTTGGAGTTTTTATGTTAGAAGCCGTTGGATTAAAAAAGCGTTATAATGATCGGGAAGTCGTCCGAGGGGTCAGCTTACAATTGTGCCCAGGGGAGATTGTTGGATTTTTAGGCCCCAATGGCGCCGGGAAAACGACGCTCTTTCAGATGATCGCCGGATTGATCTTTCCGTCCGAAGGCGCTGTCTTATTTAACAACACGGACATCACAACCCTGCCGCTTTACCAGCGCGCAAGGCTTGGGCTCAGTTACTTGCCCCAAGAAGCGTCTATCTTTAGAAAAATGACAGTTGAGGAAAATATCCTCGCGGTCCTTCAGCTTTCGCCCGCGAGGGCGAAAGAAAGCCCTTTAACCGATGAACAGATGCATCGTCGCGTCTGCAATCTATTGGAGGAGTTTCGGCTTTCACATTTATCAAACGCTATCGCTGCGACGTTATCGGGGGGAGAGCGGCGCCGACTTGAGATTGCGCGCGCGTTAGCCAACAACCCAGTCTGTTTACTGCTGGATGAACCGTTTTCAGGCATTGACCCCATTGTTGTGATTGAGATTCAAAAGATTCTTTTTCGTCTTAAAGAAAAGGGGATTGGCGTTTTCATTACAGACCATAATGTAGATGAGACCCTTTTTGTTTGCGATCGGGCCTATATTATTCATGCTGGAGAGATTCTTTTTTCTGGAACGCCTTCTGAAATTTCAGAAAGCGAAATTGCGCGTGAACGGTATTTAGGCCGTCGATTGGAGCGTCCCGATCAGGTGGCGGTTTAAGGAGATTACGATGGCATGGCAAGAAGGAGGCCTGCGGGCACGGATGGATTTGCGGCTGGGGCAGCGGCTAGTAATGACCCCGCAGCTTCAGCAGGCGATTAAACTGTTACAACTTTCTCGGCTGGAACTCAATCAAGTGATTGAGCTGGAAATGACGGAAAATCCGTTGCTGGAGGAGACCACTTCGGATTCGGACACAGCAGAAGAAGAGTTTAGCGATTCCCCTGAAAGCTCGGCCGAAGACGGAACACGCACTGATGATGAGACGGGCGAATCTTTGAAAAACGATGAGATGGATCTCTCATGGGAAAATGCTTACGATGATGATGACCGGGAGCGAATCGAAAGTGGTGTGACCTCCGAGGCTGCTAAAGAGATGCCCTCTTACGATCAGACGTTAGCCCGCCCCATTTCACTGGGGGACCATCTTCTTTGGCAGTTGGGACTGATTTCCCTGTCTGACCAAGATCAGGAGATTGGTGTGACCTTGATTGGCAATATTGACGATCATGGTTATTTAGAAACGTCGCTTGAAGAAATCGCGGAAAGTGTCAGGGTTTTGGTCTCTGATGTGGAACGGGTGTTGAAGGTCGTGCAGGGTTTGGATCCGCCTGGTGTCGGAGCGAGGAATCTCATTGAATGTCTTCTCATTCAGGTGCAGATATTGAATCTTTCGGGAACGCTGGTTTCCACGATGATTCAACATCATTTAGAGGACATTGAAAAAAGAAAATATGCGCAAATTGCAAAGGTACAAAGCGTTGCGATTCCCGAGGTCTTGCAAGCTTCAAAAATTATAGAGCATTTGGAACCCAAGCCCGGTCGGCCATTTTACTCCAGCGATAATTTCAGTATTATACCGGATGTTTTTGTTGTTAAAGTGAGTGACAACGAAACGGAAGAAGTGAATCCGGATGCCCCTGGGAAATATACTGTGGTGTTAAACGACGACGGAATGCCCAAGATGAAAATTAGCAATTATTATCGTTCTTTGTTGCGGTCAAAAGAGCCAGGAGATGAAAAAACACGCACCTACATAAAGGATAAATATCAATCGGCTATGTGGCTGATTCGCAGTATTGATCAGCGGAATCAAACGATATTGAAGACGGCAAACTCTATTTTGAAATTTCAGTCGGAGTTTATGGACAAAGGGCCAAGTAAATTAAAGCCTTTGGTCTTAAAACAAGTGGCGGAAGATATTGAAATGCATGAATCCACGGTTAGCCGTGTGACGACGCACAAATATATCTATACCCCGCAAGGGATTTTTGAATTGAAATATTTTTTTAACGGCGCACTTCCTTCCGGCGGGGAGACCGAAGCGCTCTCATCAGTTGCGATTCGTGAAAAAATTGAACGGATGGTTTTAGAGGAAAATAGCTTAGACCCCTTAACCGATCAGGAGATTGTCGAGCGGCTAAAAAAAGAAGGTGTGGAGATGGCAAGGAGAACCGTGAGTAAATATCGCGCGGAGCTTAAAATCGCCCCGGCGAATCGGCGGCGGCGGATAGCGTTATAAGGAAGTTTTATTAGATAAACCACCCCAACCCCTCCTTAACCAAGGAGGTGAGTAAAAGGGGGCGATTCAACTCAGAGATAATAAAGGAGAGATATGGAACTGATCATTACTGGAAAAAAAGCGAATCTAACGCCAGAGCTTAAAAAGTATATTGAGGCGCGCTCTAAAAAAATGGAAAAATATATTTCAACCCCATTACAAACCACGATTACACTAAAGACTGAAAAACATAGACAGATCGCCGAAGCGCATGTGAACATCAACGGAGCGATTCTGCAGGCACAAGAAGAAACAGAAGAGATTCATTTGTCGGTTGACAATGTATTGAGCAAAATTGAAAAGCAGCTCAAAAAATACAAAGAGAAAGCGGTAGACCATCACAAAAAGGAGAAGCCCATAAAGAAAGCGGTGGCAGCCCCAGGTGCTATTATGCCTATTGGGAAGGAAACAAAACCGATTGTCACAGCAGGCAAGGAGACGACTCGGGTCGCAAAACACGAGACCGATTCTATCCATCTTCTGACCCTTGAGGCCGCATTCTCCGAAATGAAGTTAAACAAAAAAGAATTCCTTCTTTTTCGAAGCGGGAAGAATCGTCAACTGACCCTCCTTTATAAAAAGAAGGGTAGCACCCCGGGGTTAATCGAATTTATTGATACGATGGGTGCGGGTCGTTAACGCCCCTGAATCTATGAAGCTGGAACTGATCATTGTTAGCGGGTTATCCGGTGCTGGGAAAAGCGTTGTCTTGCGGTGCTTTGAGGATATCGGCTTTTTTTGTGTGGATAACCTGCTGCCGCCGCTTCTCCCAAAATTTATTGAGCTTTGTGATCAACAAGAAAACGAAATCACCCGTGTCGCGCTAGGGATTGATATTAGAAACCGTGGGTTCCTCGATACCTTCATTGAAATGTACAATACCCTCTTAGAAGGGACACATCAGGTCGAGCTGCTTTTCATCGAGGCACGAGACGAAATTTTAGTCCGGCGTTTTTCGGAGTCCCGTCGGCCGCATCCCTTAGGAAGGGGGCGCGCGGTTGAGTATGGGATTGCCGAGGAGAAGGAAAAATTATCCGATCTTCGGGATATTGCAAACCAGATTATTGACACGTCAGATCTTTCTCTTGGCAACTTAAAAAAGAAGATTGTTCAGGACTATGTTCCGAGAGAGTCTGGCACCAAGCTGCATATTTCTTTAGTCTCTTTCGGATTTAAATATGGGGTTCCCCACGACTTGGATATGCTTTTTGATGTTCGGTTTTTGAGAAATCCTTATTTTGAAAGAGAGCTTCGGTTTCAGACGGGCCATGACAAGCCGGTACAAAATTTTGTCTATTCCCAAAAAGAGTCTGAATTATTCGTGAAGAAGTTCATTGATCTTTTAGACTTACTGGTCCCGCTTTATGAGGCGAGCGGAAAAAGTTACTTAACGGTTGGGATTGGCTGTACCGGCGGGAAACATCGCTCCGTCGCCATTGTAAATTTACTGAACGAAGTTTTATTGCAGAAGGGGTTGGAAGCCACCTACCGAGATCGAGATATTCACCATAACCCTGCAGTATAAGGAAAACAAACAGTATGAAAATAACCGTTGCAATTTCGGGGGCAAGCGGCGCTATTTACGGGACAACACTGCTGAACTTTCTCCTGAAAGAAAAACATCATGTTTTTCTTGTGCTTTCTCCTGAAGCCCGTCTGATTGTCAAAGAAGAGTTGGGACTTTCTTGGGGAACGACTTTTTGCGAGACGAGGACTGCATTAAAAGAGTTATATCCTGATGGTGATTTGGTTTATTGCGATGAAACCGATATGACCGCGCCGATTGCTAGCGGATCGCACCCGGTTGACGCGATGGTGGTGGTGCCGTGTTCAATGAAGGCACTCGCCTCAATCGCTCACGGTTTTTCCGGCAACCTCATTGAACGCGCCGCCGATGTGACAATAAAGGAACGCCGCCCTCTGATTCTCGTTCCGAGAGAGACACCGCTTTCTTCGATTCATCTAAAAAATATGTTGACGCTTTCTGAAATGGGGGTATTGATCATGCCAGCGATGCCCGCTTTTTACAATCACCCCAAGACGATTCAGGATCTGACCGCTTTTATTGTCGGGCGCATTCTTGATCGGCTGGGAATCGCGAATCAATCTTATACACGATGGAAAACATAATAAACATCTTTAGAAACCTATTCCGAGTGCTGTGCACGGCGGGTTGCTTCTCAGGCCCACTGGTGTTGCCATCCGTGCGAAGCCTAACGCCGTACGCAGTACTTTTTATTTTGTGGGGAGCTGTTGTCTCCTGTGAGACGCTGCCTGAAGAATCTTCACGCGCGCATTGGGCCGATGTCACACTGACGGAAACGGGGATTTCGCCCATTCAAACATGGAATCCTGCGGAAAGAATGCGCGGCATTCAGATGGCAAAGAAAGATGGCGCGCAGAAATTACAAGAAAAAGTTCTTTTGTTAAAAACGGAGTCGGGAAGGCCATTTTCAGAGAAAGTACAAAAGGACAAGAGCATGGAGAAGCTTGCCGCCTACATCCGCGAAGCAGAAGTGGTTGAAATTAGAAACAAGCCCACGGGGATTGAGGTTACAACTTCGCTTTCACTAGGAGACCCCTTCAAGGCGGCGATGGGTCTTTTGAAAAGAAAAGAGATCGGGCCTCCGAACGGTGCAAGGGAGGACTCTTTCCGATGAGTCCGCCCGATTTAGACATTGAACACCTTTCGGAGTCCGACCTGCATGCCTTGGCCAATGCGCAAGAAACGGACTGGGCGACGCTTGATTTAATCGTAAAATATTATCTCACCGAGGAATTGCTCCTTCAGAAAGTCGTTGCCCATCCCAACGTCAGAAAAACAACATTAAATTATATTAGGCTTTTTGTCCCCGCTCTATTAGCGGCTTCCTTGGGTCTTTCACAGGTCAGTCCCGAAATATTCACCCCCGAAGCAGAGGAAGCATTTGAGCGCGAACGCGTTGTCGCAATTTCGCAGCTGAAGATTCCAGAAAAGATTCATTTGGCGATGAAGGGAAATCGAGAAGCGCGAACCCTTCTTCTCAAAGATCCCAATCGTCTTGTCTCCTTGGCGGTACTGGAGAGTCCCAAGATTACCGATGAAGAAATTGAGAAAGTGGCGCAATCCAAGAATATGCAGGAGGAAGTGTTGCGCACCGTCGCACGTAATCCCGCATGGATTAGGCGGTATCCGGTCATTGAGGCCTTGGCCAATAACCCAAAGACACCCCTTTCTTTATCCATCAGCTTTTTGAAGAGTTTACGGGGAAAAGATTTGGAACGACTCTCAAAAAATAAAGGGATTCCCTCTGCCCTTAGAAATACAGCAATTAAAATGCTGGAGTCAAAAAAAACAAAATAAGAGGAAGTAACCTTTAGGTAAAGAATGCACATTCCCGATTATTATACTGAGACTCCTTTAGAATATCGCGCCGTGCGTGAGACCGTCGGCATTGCTGATCTTTCTGATGAGGGAGCGCTCCTTGTTGCAGGGGCCGATCGCACCGATTTTCTTCAAAATCTCATCAGTAACGATATTCATCTAGCCACCGAGCACCAAGGCATTTTTGCAACGGCCCTCACTGCAAAAGGAAAAGTCATAGCAGCCTTTAACCTGTATCGCCTCCCGGATGCGTATCTTTTGACGATGGAGTCATCGCTTACCGAAAAAACACGAGAACATTTAATGCGGTTTAAGTTTCGATCCAAAATAGAAATCACCGCTCCCCCTTGGGGAAAATTCTTGGTGGCGGGGCCTCATGCAAAAAACCTGGTGGAGCAACTCCTACAGCGGAAGCTGCCAGCGATGACAGCGCAATCGTTTTTTTATCAAGAGGCTGACCCGACCTTTTGTGTTCGGCAGACACAAACTGGGGAGGAAGAGTATCATCTTTACTGCGATGAGAAAAATAAAGATGACATGGGAGCATCGTTAATCGCCCTAGGTGTCCCGTTGGGAGCAGAATGGATTGGGCAAGCAGCGTTAGATGTCATTTATCTGGAGGCCGGACTCCCGCGCTATGGCATTGATCTTTCAGAGGAGATTCTTCCCAACGAGGCCGGACTGGAAGCCTCTGCAATCAGCTATACAAAGGGATGTTATCCGGGACAAGAAGTCATTGCGCGTATCAAAACATACGGCCATATCAATAAGCATCGTGTCGGGCTAATTTTAGAAGGAGACCAAACAGCATTGTCCGGAGAAAAGATTTTTTCAGGCGATCAAGAGATCGGCCGGGTGCTCGCCTCGAATCATTCCCCCTTTTTAAAGAAGCCCATTGCGACAGCGTTCCTGCGAAGTGCTTTCGCAAAGGAAGGCGAAAAAGTCACTGTGCCGATTGAAGGATTGAACACTTTAGCAACCGTAACGCCACTTCCGTTTTATCAGCGTGGATAAAATGATAACCCCGAAAGATTTTCCGCCTCCTGTTCAACAAGACGAATGGATCGGACAAAGTACTGCTCCCCCCTCTGATCGGATGGAGGTGGGCGTTCTTTTTGTCGGTGCGGGACCGGCCAATTTAGCCGCCGCAATTTCACTCATGCAACAGTTGAATACGATGCCCGCTCTAAAGGAAGCTTTGGGTGAAATCCCGGTAGCCATTATAGAGAAAGGGAAATATGTCGGTGCGCATCTGATGGCGGGGGCGATTCTCAATCCAATCTCTTTGAAAAAAATCTTTCCGCATCTGACAGAAGGAGCCTTTCCGTTTCAGGTGCCTGTATCAAAAGAAGCGCTTTATTTTCTAACCGATCAGTCGGCCATCCGGTGCCCGCTGCCGCCCACCATGAAAAATCACGGAAATTTTGCAATCTCGTTAAGCCGTCTTGGAAAGTTTCTTGGAGAAGAGGCCGAAGCGTTGGGCGTGATGATTTTTAATGAAACGCCGGGAGTGAGACTCTTGGTTGAGAATAATATCATTCGCGGTGTGAAGACAGGCGATAAAAGTAGAAGTAAGACTGGCACACCGCTTTCTAATTTTCAAGAAGGGGTTGAGATTCTCGCCAAGGTGACCGTATTAGGAGAAGGGGGCAGTGGGCATCTCACAGCGGCAGCCCTTTCTCATTTTGATGTCAAACGGGCCAATCCGCAGACGTACTCATTGGGGGTCAAAGAGGTCTGGGAGGTGCCGCGTCCGCTCGAATCTGTTATTCATACATTAGGATGGCCGCTGCATGGGGATAAGAAGTTTTCTGAATTTGGCGGCACATTTTGTTATCCGATGGGGCAAAATAAGGTCTCGCTCGGCTTGGTCGTTGGATTAGGATACAAAAATGCCAATCTTTCAGTGCACGATCTTTTACAGCAAGTAAAAGGTCACCCGCTCTTTCGTGAAATTTTAGAGGGAGGAGAGCGTATTGCGTGGGGCGCGAAGACCCTTCCCGAAGGCGGGTATTATGCGATTCCAGAACGGCTTGCTCTTCCCGGTGCGCTGATTGTCGGCGATGGCGCTTCATTGCTGAATGTGCCGGCACTAAAGGGAATTCATTATGCGATGGCGTCTGGGATTCTTGCCGCCGACACCCTTTTTCTCGCGTTAAAAAATGGGCAGGATATTTCTTCAATCGAAACGCTTTTAGGGTATGATACCGCACTTCGGGAGTCGTTTATTTATGAAGACTTGTACAAGGTTCGGAATATGCGGCAGTCTTTTGATTCTGGATTTGCTTCCGGCGTGATGTTATCCGGACTCATGACCGTAACGGGCGGGCGTTTCCCCGGACGGCGATTTGAGACAAAATCCGACAAAGAGGCCGATCTTTTTGTGGATGTCACAGAGGCAACCGGGTCGCCTTTACAGGCGCCACAACGTGGCGACTTATTACGCCAGGGGGGGCTACCCCCGCTTCCCCACGATAAAGCTTCTTCTGTTCATCTGAGTGGAAATAAAAGCCGGGACGACCAGCCAAACCATATTCGCCTTGAGACCCAGGTTCCAGACTTGATTGGCCAAGCATGGATTAATATGTGTCCGGCAAACGTCTACGAATGGGGGACGGACGAACAGGGAAAACGCGTGATTGTGATGCATCCGACCAATTGTATTCAATGCGGTGCAATTGGCGCCAAAGGAGGCCTGCTCACTCCGCCGGAAGGCGGCAGCGGCCCCGAATACAAAGAAACCTAGTGGGGAAGCCCCCACGGGCGTAATGAGTCGCCACGTTGTGGCGTCTGAAACGGGATATCTCTCCCCTTTTGTTCCCGCTCCCCTTGTGGGAGAGGGTTAGGGTGAGGGGTTATAGAGACCAGCAGTTAGACCCTTTATAAACGATGTCATATCTTATATTAGCAGCCGTATTATTGATTGTTTTTTTGGGAGTGATTGCCCTTTTTGATGAAGCAAGGGAAGTCATTCGATCAGGGAAACGCCATGCTGACAAAGTACAGAGAGAGAGACTTATTGAACGTGCCCTTAAAATGAAGGGAAGACTTCATAAAATGGATGTCATTTCATTTCAGAAATTAGTGGAAACAATTTATGACGGGATTGGGTATCAGACAAAACATCTCACAGTGGGAAAGGAGAATGTCCTCCTGATCGCCCAAAAAGAGGTCTACACATTAGTTGGATATAACAATAATGGATGGCCTCTAAGCCGTGAGGCATTAGAGATACTTTATCATCATAAAAAAAAGATGGAATTGGATGCGATGATTATGATCTCAACCGGCGGATTTAATCTATCGGCATGGGAATGGGCACAAGAACACGACGGGATAAAGTTACTCAACGAGGAAGACTTAACCGATCTTTGCAACGAGATTGCCGCGCCACAACCCACCCGACTGCCTTTATTACTTGAAAAGGAGAAGTCGGACACCGCACTCTAAATCTTAGAGGCGCCCTTTGTGGTTTTCCAAGTACTTTTTAATTTTTAAAACGCAAAGGGCTTGGATACCCCCTATACGTTACACGTTAAACCGAAAATAAATGCAATCTCCGTCAGAAACGAGATACTCCTTCCCTTCCAGTCGAAGAAGCCCCTTTTCCTTAATCGCTTGAGGAGTCTTGTACTCAATCACATCTTTGTACGATGTGATTTCGGCACGGATAAAGCCGCGTTGAATATCAGAATGAATGATCCCAGCCGCCTCTACCGCTCGTGTTTCTTTTGGAAGCGTCCATGCCCGAACTTCGTCTTCTCCAACCGTGAAGAACGTCGTTAATCCCAATAGTTCATATGAGACATGAATCAATCGCGGCAGACCCGATTCAGAGATTCCCAACTCACTTAGAAAAAGAGCCCCATCTTCGGGAGAAAGCGCGGCAATTTCTGCCTCAATCTTCCCGCTCATCAGAACAACACGACTGCCTTCTTTTTCCGCCAGCTGATTAACCTGCTCGGAATAGGGGTTCCCTTTTTCAATATCGTTTTCTGCCACATTGGCAACATAAAGAACCGGTTTTCGCGTGAGCAGTGACATGTTTTGCATTAACACCTGTTCATTCTCCCCAATGGCCAGTGACCGAGAAGGCTTTCCGGCTGAAAGATGCGCTTTGAGATTCTCAAGCAATGCTTTCTCCTTTTGGGCTTCCTCATCTCCAGAGCGCGATTTCTTCTCCACACGGAAGAGCTGTTTTTCAACCGACTCTAAATCTTTCAAAATCAGCTCCGTTTCGATAATTTCGATATCCCCTTTGGGGTCAATCTGTCCATTCACATGTACAATATCCGGATCATCAAAACAGCGCACGACATGAACAATGGCTGAAACCTCTCGGATATGGCTTAAAAATTGATTGCCCAGCCCTTCCCCGGAAGATGCCCCTTTGACCAATCCCGCAATATCAACAAACTCGATATAGGTGGGGGTTGTTTTTTTAGGATTAAAGAGTGCCGAAAGCGCTTGTAACCGAGGGTCCGGAACAGGAACCATTCCCACATTAGGATCCACTGTGCAAAATGGGTAATTAGCCACTGCCGCGCTGGCGCGGGTGAGGGCGTTAAACAGGGTTGATTTTCCGACATTGGGAAGGCCGACGAGGCCGCAGCTTAGTTTCATGGTTTTATATGTGTCCTATTCATTGCTTCTGGAATTCTTCCCTCCAGAAGAAGCGGAAGAGCAAAAACAGCCCGTTCCACACCGCTTAATATTTTTTCCCTATCCCCTGAAGAAAATGGGGTTAAAACATAGTCTGATACCGCTTGATTTGGGTTTCGGCCAATTCCAACTTTAATCCGAAGAAATTCATGCGACGCTACCCGTTCAATGATCGAGGAGATTCCCCGGTGTCCGCCGGAACTCCCCTTTGTCCGAATCCGCACAAACCCGCATTCGGTATCCAAATCGTCAGTAATTACAATCAGGTCAGAGAGTGGGACTTCATACTCTTTTAGAAGGCCGGCCACCGCAATGCCCGACCGATTCATAAAGGTCTGCGGCTTAACAAGCAGAAAATCAATTGTTTCATGAGGGGTCTCTCGCTTTCCGCGATAGATTTGACTTAGAGCCCCCCCACTCGATTTTTTAAATGAAGATGCCTGAACTGTTTCGGCAAAGGCATCAACAACCCAGAAACCGACATTGTGTTTTGTCGCTTCGTATTCGGGACCCGGGTTTCCTAATCCAACTATTAGCTTCAATGCGGTACAACCCCCGTAAGAGGAGGCTTTGTGGGTACAAGGAGCACTTTACAGTCGCACCAACAACCGGAACGCCGGCTGCGGGGGCGACTCCATACGCCGGGGGGCGCGTGCCCCCTATTTCTTCCCGCCTTCTTTCTTCGCCTTGTCGTCTTTGCCTTTTCCTTTGTCGTCCTTGCCTTTGCCTTTATCGTCTGCCTTTGCCGCTGCCGCTTCTTCTTTCTCCTTGGCGCCAACTACTTCCGGAGCTTTCGTATCTTTTGGCGTTCCGGCTAACATGGCTTCCATCTTGGCATCGGAGATTGGCGCAATGACAGAGACAACAACCAAATGAGCGTCCGAAGTAACCTCAATCCCTTCTATAGCTGGAATATCGGAAACATGAATCGCGTCGCCGATATTAAGATGGGTAATGTCTATACGAACAGACTCTGGAATGACAGAGGGGAGACACTTAATTTCCAAGTCCCGAAGGCCATGCTGAAGGCTGCCTCCTCCTGTTTTTACACCCACTGCAACCCCAACAATTTCTGCACGAACGCGGAGGGTGATCGGCTCCGTCATCAAGATTTCAATAAAATCCACATGCAGCACATTACCCGTCACCGGGTCTCTCTGAACTTCTTTCAGGATGGCCAGCCGCGATTCGGAAGGGGCATCCTTTGTTTCCAGTGTAATTAATGTATTTTTACCCGATGCGACCAAAATACGATCGATCTCTTTTTTATTCAGCTCCAACATCGTTGAGACACCTTTACGATGAAGCGCTGCTGGAATTTGTCCTCTCATGCGCATCTGGCGCGCAGGCCCTTTGCCCCGCTCTTTACGATCCTGACTACTTAACACTACTTTTTGCATAAACGCTCCTTAGACAAATAAAGAATTAATAGACGACCCATCATGTATTTTTTGTATTGCATCTCCCAACAAGTTGGCGACAGAGAGGACAACAAGTTTATCGCAGATATCCGCCTTTTCCTTAAGCGGAATGGAATTAGTCACCACCACCTCATCAATAACGGAGGCATTAATTCGATCTAATGCAGGCCCCGACAAAACGGCATGGGTACAAGCAGCAAAAATCCGGCGTGCTTTATTTGTGGCAATAGCCTCGGCCGCTTGTGTCAATGTACCCGCCGTATCAATCATATCATCAAGAATCAGGACATCGCGACCCTCCACCTCTCCGATAATATTCATCACTTTGGTGCGATTTGGCCCTTCCCTTCTTTTATCAATAATGGCCAAGCCAACATTCAGCCGCTTTGCAAAAGCGCGTGCCCGCTCGACACCGCCTGCATCAGGGGAGACCACCACTAAATCCTGGAACATTTTTTTATTGAAATAGGAAAGGAGGACTGGCATGGAATAAAGATGATCCACGGGAATATTAAAAAAGCCTTGCGTCTGTCCGGCATGCAAATCCATCGTCAGCACTCGGCTTGCCCCAGCGGTACCAATCAGATCAGCAACAAGTTTTGCAGAAATCGGAACACGCGGCTGATCCTTCCGATCTTGTCTGCCGTATCCATAGTAGGGGATGACGGCTGTAATCTCCTTGGCTGATGCCCGTTTTAAGGCATCAATCATAATGAGGAGCTCCATAATATTGGTATTGACCGGTTCGGACGTTGACTGAACAACATAAACATGACTGCACCGAACGCTCTCTTCAATTTGAACGCGGACCTCTCCATCGCTAAAAGTTGAGACAATGGCCTTTCCAAGCGGAATTTTTAGATAGCTTGATATTTCGTCCGCTAAAGAACGATTTGAATTTCCAGAAAATATTTTTAGATCTTGCATAGCCGATATACCAAAACAGCCTATCATGTTATGCAATGTGCCATTGTGTTGTCAAGGGCACCGAGCTAAACGGGGTATTTCTATGGTAATTAGTTTGTTCTACGCTGTTTCTAGTCGACTAGCATTTCCTGAATTGCTGCTTTCACTGTCGAAATTTCACCAGGTTTGATTTTTCCTAATTGCTTAACCAATCTAGTCTTGTCCACTGTCCGAATTTGATCCAATACGACCCAGCCCTGCTTTCCATCAAAGTTGACTTCAATTCGTGAAGGGTAGCTATGCGACTTTGTTGTCATCGGCGCGACGATCACTGTACCGATGTTCTTGTTCATTTCGTTCGGCGAAATCACGAGGCATGGCCTTGTTTTCTGGATCTCATGCCCTCGGGTGGGATCGAGGTCAATAAGCAGAACGTCATATTGCGCTACTACCATTCCCATTCAAAGTCCTTAGCAGGGATTTCCTCGGGAATGATCAACTGGTCTTCTCCTTCGGCACTCATCTTCTTGAATGCAGCGTCCCAGCCCTCTCTTGGGTTTCTTGGGATTGGTTTGAGGATAATTTGACTATTTTCGATTTCCAAGTCTAATTTATCGGTGATTGAGAGCTGATCCAAAATGGCCTTGGGAAGTCTGATACCTCGAGAATTTCCGATTTGAACGACTGAAACTAGCATATTGAGCCTCCGAAGTAATCATATTGTAATTATAATCAATTGTCAACACAGAACACTGTGATTGTGTGATAGAGATTTAGAAATGTTAGGTTTGTGCGATGCCTCCTTCCTCTATAACATTGCCAAATCATTTGGTGTGTTGATATTTCTCAAAAGCGGCTCCTCCCCCTCCTCAATAGCAATCAGCGACCCCGCACTTTTTTGAATGGCACTGCAAATAGAGCGTTCTCCCGACAAAAATCCCCTCTTAACTTCAGAAAGCCAGCCAATCGGATAGTATCCCGGAAAAGGGGTTATTGTTGATTCCCTCCGCTCAAAGATGATATGGCCAGTCGGCTTTTCGACAATCAGTCGGCGCAAGAGATCAGGCGTTAAAAAAGGTTGGTCGCAGGCGGCGACAAGATAGCCATTCGGATCATACGTAAACTGGTGAAAAGTGATAATTCAAGACCTGACCCCCAGAAGACGTGATAAAGAGCCCCCTCGAAATGAACGCGCGCCTTCCGTGCCATAACCCTATTCTGAACAGCATACTAAATAAAGTCAATAACGCATGCCTGACCCTGTTACAAATTTACCCGTGTGTGCGAGGGCGTAAAAAGAAAAATGATGCATGGAAGAATACCACAGATCATGGGGCTTGTGGGCGCATGCAAGAAACGTTAGTCTAAAAAAGGTGTTTTCCCACTTATTGTCTTGAATAGTCCAGGATTCCTTTTCATCACAAACTTCTCTATA
>JBBTNS010000004.1:0-26080 GCA_038067655.1 Nitrospirota bacterium | reverse complement strand
ATTTTAACCGTAAAGTCGGCAAAAACACCGACAAAGTCATCTTTTGAGTTTACCAGGTCTTTGTAACTGATGGATCCATTAATCACTTGTATGAATGTCGAAAGTTCAGAACTGCTCCCCATTACAAAAGGAGCAAACTGAAATGAAACGGTCTCAGTAAAATCAATAAATTCTATTTGTACATCTGAAGTCGTTGCGCCGTTCTCCACAAAAGACTGACTAAAGGTTCCATCGGCTTTAAACTCCGAAACAGTATTTCCATCGGTATCAGCATCTTTGTCTTGAAACGCAAACTCCCCATTTCCAGAAAAATGAAAAGTATCCTCACCCGCACGGTATTCGCGACTATAATCAGTTATTGTCGTTACCCCGCTATCCGCCTCAAAATCAGGATCACTTGTAGGATCTAGGCCGAAATACTCATCATCTGTCTCCTCTGTGACAATTGTTCCATTTATTGTTTCGGTCTCTGATCCGGTTCCAACCACACAATTGACAGCCACCTCCGTTGTTGTTACGGTTTTGTTATCCGAGCTGACCGTTGTTGTCGCAGTATAAGTTCCGCTGGAACATCCTGGCATTTCTGCCTGATACGCCTTTAACGATGCCTTAAAGTGGGTGAGTCCCTCTTTTGCTTGGGTTCCGGCGTTGCCAAGACTTTCATCAGAAGCCCCTCCCTTAAAGGCGCGTGTTATTTTTGATAAGGTTGGTTTTCTTATCCCTCCCCCCCCTCCACCTCCAACCCCGCCCAAAGAAGAAAGTCCAGCCTTTGCGCTAATTTGAGCCAGGGACGCCGCACGCGAACCCGTTGATGCTGTCTTGGGATCATTAGAACACCCTACAATTAAAAGAGACAACCCCAAAACCAAAAACGTTATTTTGTTTGCTTTGTACATTGCCAAATCTCCTGATTATTGATGAGAGTAAATGACTCCAGACTGGAAAATATGGCACATATTATCATTTTTTTTGATAGCAAAAATAGAGTATCAGAAAGATATCTGATAGGGGCGCTGCGGCAAAGGCGGTTATCTGCTGTTACTTCACGGTGACCGTATAGGAAAGCGAGCCTGAAGCCCCGCCCACTAACGTCCCTGAGATCGTCCATTGCAGGACAGATGCAGCATCTGGGAATCCGTCATCCTGAGGCGGAGTCGCACTGACAAATGTAAGATATTCCGAAAGCCTATCATGAATCACAATCGAAGAGAGCGTTTCCGCGCCCATATTGATATAGGTTAGCGTATAGATAATATTCTCCCCAGGCTTCGCGGTCGTCACTGATCCTGACTTCACCAGACGAAACGCTCCGGACGATACATGCGTTAGGTCCGTAACCATTCGACTATCCGTGAGCGACGAATTCACAAACACTTGCAATGCGGTGATGACGGCAGTATTGACCGTCCCTAATGCGAAACTCGTCGGGATCATCGCCCTGGCTAAAAACTTTAACGTTTGACTTGCTGTCATATTTAAATCGCCTGCAGTCAGAAGCGGCTCACCGACATCGAGTTGTGTATTCCCATTCGTATCTTTGTAGAATGTAAAAATCAGCCCGGCACTACTGGTTGTTGAGAGCGTGACTTGCCCTGTCGTTCCTGCAACAAGGGTATGGGCAAATACCGCAATACTCCCGGGAGCCGCGACTTGACTTCCGTTTGGTGAGAATGAAAGAGGGGGAACATCTCCAAAATGATGATTGGCGCTATCCACTCCTGCAGAAACCGAAAGCGCAATGGTATCAGGCGTTATCGAGACATAATTCGACGGATTCGTTTCCCGAACGACGACCGAAAGGGTTGTTGCCGTTGGCACCCAAAGCGTATATATGCCGCTCTGCGACGTGACGGTCTGATCATAGAGGGTTCCTCCGCCCGTGTCAGTCACACGCACTGCTGTATTACTGATTCCTGCCTCCGTTCCATCTTTAATCCCGTTATTGGGAGTTCCCCCGCCTAATCCAATGTCGGAAAAGACAGTCCCTGTAATCCTCATCCCTGCAAAGTTTCCGAAATTCTGCCCCGTAATATGGGCATTGTTGATTGTAATCGGAAAAATTGTCGCGGTTGTCGGAGAGTAAAGCGCCGGAACCGTTTCTCGAACTTCATAGGTCCCATTGGCAATGCCTGTAAATATGTATTTCCCAGCCGAGTCGGTCGTCGTGGTCGCGATGGGGCTTGCCCCGGAAAAAATTCGAAGCGTCACTGAAAGGATCCCGGCTTCCGCAAGATCAAGCGCGCCGTTGTGATTGGAATCAACAAAGACAACCCCTGAGACGTTATAGCCTAACACTTGGATTTGCGCACCGGTAAACGAGGCAATTGTCACATCAATGGATGTTGCAGAGACATTATTGTCATAAAACCCTTGTGGAGCGGTTGCGGCGGCGGTAAAGGTGATGGTGAGATTCCCTCCGGTGGGAATATACCAAGCGGCCCATGTGGGTGTTCCGCTTCCAGCAGTGGGGTCGGTTACTGATGTTCGAGTGGCAGATCCCCCAATCGTACCCGTAGAGGTGTAAGTAAAGCCGGTTGGCAGGGTATCGGTAACGGTCACTCCCCGGGCCCCGCGTGCCCCGGTGTTCGACAGCGTGATGGTATAGGTTGCCGGACCGCCCCCATTTACAACAGGGGTTGAAGTGGTCTTTGTAATCGCCACAGAGGGAGTCGTAGTCGCTGTGTTGGTTTCGTAACGGCCCATATCGGGGAAATTTCCATTAAAGAGGCCGACTGTCCCATTGTTTTGATCCGGTTGCGATCCGCCAAGATTAACCCCCATATTAATCATATGGGATGTAGATAACAATGTAAAATCGCCACCACTGGCATTCGTATACGATGGATTTAACGGAATCGAGGCGGCCCCAATGGTACAGCCGCCGGTGCAATCTCCACTCGGGTTCCCAAAGAATCCGGAATAGTCAATCGTTGCTGCAGGCGAAGAGATTCCAAAGCCGCCGTTGTTCGTAATTAAAGAATTTTTAATTTCGGTCGTCGCATCGGCATTCGTAATACCGTTTCCCGTGTTCCCGTTAATCGTAAGATGAAATAGTTTATGATTTACTCCAGTTAACGAAATTCCAACGCCTCCATTGCTTCGAATCAGGGACGACTCGATCACGGACCCCGATCCGCCTGATACTGTGATTCCATTACCCGGAAAGCTTTTAATCTCAAGACGGGAGATCCGGTTTGTCCCGGCAGAAAGCGTCAATCCAGCCGTACCGGCAGGAAGGCCGGACTGCGTCAAGATCACGCCCGCAAGCGGACTTAATGCGGTTAATGTTGTTCCAGCGGGATCGGCAATGGCCGGTAAAGGCGATCCCGTGACCGTAATCGTTGCTGGGGAGGATGTCGAGAAGACCGAGGCACTGAAGTTGATCGTATCAGCAACGCCAATCGAGGCACCTGAGTTTGCAGCGGTTAAGGCTTCTCGAAGCGAAATCCCATCTGTGCCGGGAAATGCCACCAGCCTGTATACCGAAGTCACCTGTCCATTCATCGTATCGGTCGTATTGCTAACAACGACCTTATCCACCGTTGTCACGGTCAAGGTGTCATTGTCGGTCACAGTGTTGCCAGCAACGGTATTGGCATTTCCAGCAGTAGCGGAAACGGTAGATGCGCTGGTCATTGCATCGTCCACTGACACGGGAAACGCCAGGCCGGAATCGGCTGCTGCCGGGACCGTTAAAGTCAAACTCACAGTCATCCGCTTATTCCCACTTGCGTTGTTAACCCGGAGTCCGGAAGTAACCGTTACGACAGAGCCAGCAACCGATACGCAATATTCGTTATTGTCCGGCAAGTTCGGGGCTGTTGTACAATTTGTCGTCCCAGCGACTAACGGGCTGACTGAAACAGTAACGCCGGTTACAGAAGGAGCAGAGTAACCTGTCGGAAGCGTAAGCGTGATCTGGTCAACACCCGACTGACTGGCTGTAATAGCTGGCAGGACATCCCACATAAAGGGTATGGCGGTTGAACCAAAATAAACCGTAATAGGGGTAAGTTCTGAAAGGGCCGAGCTGGCAACAGCCGGAGTGGAAAATGCTGACTCCCTCGCACCCATATCCGGCCCATCAGAGTTGTAATTCCCGTTTCCTGACCCACCTCCGTTCATATCTGGCTGATCGGGGGACCCCAAATCAAGCCCCCGATTAATTGCCGGAGAAGGTTCCGAGAGGGAGAAATTGAATGCACTGGCATTTGTGTATCTTGGATCGGCCTTAATCGAATTGACTCCAATGAGGCAACCCCCGGTACAGTGAGCATTCCCACTTCCGCCATTATCGGAATACGCATTATAATTAATTATCCCAGTACCAGGCGCAGATGAGATTCCCGCCGTGGTATTGCTCGTAATGAGGTTGTTGCGAACATCAAGCCCCGTAACCCCCGCCCCAACAATAATCGCTGTCCCATTGACATAAAGCGTATTATGGAAGATCTTATTTGTGCCGCCAGTCATCACAATACCGCCATCCGGGAATCCACGAACAATCATTCCGAGAATCTTGTTTGCACCCGCAGTTAGGGTCAGTCCGTCGCTACTGGCAGCCAGACCGGTCTGGGTCAGTTGAACTGTGGAACCCACCCCGGTAATGATTGTGCCGGCCGTATCAGCGATTGGTGGGAGGACGGAGCCCGTTACCGTAATCGTTCCAAGCGTTGATACAAAATCAATCGTGTCGATTACCCCAATGGATGCCCCGCTATTCACTGCGGTTAATGCCTCCCGCAGGGAAATCCCATCGTCTCCTGGATCGGAAACCAATAGCGCCACCGACCCGGGACTTCCATTAATTGTATCGTTTGTTGTCCGAACGATTAGCTTGTCCACCGTAGTCACAGTAAGGGTATTGTTATCCGTAATCCCATTCGCGGGGGTTAAATTGGCACTACCTGCTGTTGCCCCAACTGTTGCTGCTGATGTCATTGCGTCGTCTACCACCACGGCAAATGTTTGGCCCGCATTGGCCGTCGCCGGAACCGTCAGTGTAAAATTAACCGTCATCCGCTTAGTGGAATCAAGAATCCGAAGGCCGGAAGTAACGGTTATGGTTGAGGCTGTTGTTGCCACACAGTACTCCGTCGTGTCCGGCAGATTCGGAGGGGTTGTGCAATTTGTGCTACCCAAGACCAGAGACGGTGAACCAGAAACGGTTACCCCCGTTACGGCTGGGGCAGAAAACCCAGACGGAAGCGTGAGAACGACCTGATCCACACCTGACTGAGTGGCACTGATCGTTGGCTTGCTATCCCAAGTAAAGGGAACATTGGTGGAGTTATAGTAAACGGTAATTGGAATCAGTTCTGCTATCGCAGATGTGGCAACTGCTGGGGTAGCAAACGCCGACTCGCGCGCGCCCATGTCTGGAGCCCCCTGGCTGAAATTAGGCGTTCCCCCTCCATCCATATCCGGTTGATCGGCTCCCAAGTCCAGCCCCCGGTTAATCGCCGGAGAAGATTCTATTAGGTTAAAATCTGTTGCGCCTGTATAGCGTGGATCGGCCTTAATCGAGTTCGCCCCAATCGTGCAGCCGCCCGCGCAATGGGCATTGCCAGCGCCATTACTAAAATATCCATTGTAGTCAATGGTACCAACGGTGCCTGCAGCTGAAATACCCTCCACAGTGTTGTTTGTAATTAGGTTATTTCTGGCGTCCAGATTGAGTACGCCAGTTCCTACAAAGAGGCCGATCCCATTCCCATGCAGGGTATTATGGAACAGTTTATTCGTTCCGCCGGTCATCGCAATCCCGGCATCCGGAAAACCACGGATGATCATGCCTAAAACTTTATTGGATCCATTATTTAGGGTCAGACCATCGGAGCCGGCAGCAAGGCCCGTTTGCGTCAGCTGTACTGTTGAGCCAACCGCAGTAATGATGGTACCCACTGCGTCATCAAGTGACGGAAGGGGCGTCGTAGCGACGCTGATTGTTCCAAGCCCTGACGTAAAATCAATCGTATCAAGAACGCTAATCGATTCGCCCGCTTCTACGGCGGTTAATGCCTCCCGCAGGGAAATCCCGTCTGTATCTGGATAGGCCACCAATAGTCCCGCCGAGCCAACATTGCCGTTCACGGTATTGGTCGTATTGCTCACCCGAACGGTATTAACCGCCGTCACCGTCAGGGTATTATTATCAGTCACCGCGTTTGAGGAGGTTCCATTCGCATTGCCAGCCGAAGCCGTCATTGCAACAGAAGCAGTCATCTGATCATCCGCCGTTGAACCAAAAACGCCGGTTCCAACGGAAGTCGGCACCGACAACGTCAGATTGACTTTAAAATTCTTATTGGTAGTAGACCCAATAATCCGAAGACCGGAGGTGATCGTCATTGTCGTGGCTGTGGTTGCCACACAGTATTCGGTTGTATCCGGGAGGAAAGGTGCAGTACTGCAATTTGTAGTTCCGGCTGAGAGTTGCCCTCCAGAAACAAACACCGAGACAAGTGCCGGCGCAGAGTAACCGGAAGGAAGCGTCAGTACAACCTTATCAATTCCAGATCCGGTCGTCGTAGCGATAGTGGGTAACGTGTCCCAAACAAACGGAATGGCAGTAGAACCGGTTAAAACCGTGATTGGAATCACCTCGGCAAGCACCGAAGTTGCCGCAGCCGGCGTTGTATGATTTGATTCTTTGGCCCCCATATCCGGCGTCCCCTGATTGAAATTCCCGTTGCCCGTTCCCCCTTCATTCATGTCGGGCTGATCTCCCACCAAGTTAACCCCGCGGTTAATTGCCGGAGAAGCCGCAATGAGCGAAAAATCGAAGGTCGCGGCGCTTGTGTAGCGTGGATCGGCTTTGATTGAGTTTGCTCCAATCGTACAACCGCTGGTACAGTGGACATTCCCAGCGCCATTATTAAAGTATCCATTGTAATCAATCGCGCCAACGCCGCTCTCCGATGAAATTCCCGCTGTCGTGTTGTTGGTAATCAAATTATTACGCATATCCAGCCCGGTCACCCCTGCGGCAACCAAGACACCCATGCCGGTATTGAGCTGGATTGTATTTTGGAACAATTTGGCGCTGTTACTGGCTAAAGAAATCCCGCCTCCCCCATTGTTATGAATCACCATGCCTGAAACCTCATTCCCTGTCCCCGCCCCCGTTGGAATCGAAATACCCAACCCCAAAAAGTTGCGAACCGTAAACCCGAGCAAACGATTATTTCCCGTCGTCATCGTAAATCCGGCAACGCCTGCCCCTGCGCTTATGCCATCAATAATCACCCCCGCTGGAGCAATCACCGGAACGGTTACAGGCCGCTCTAGTGCAATAATCGCCGTTCCAGTTGCATTGGCAATGGATGGCAGGGCCGAAAGAGGCGTAATGGTAGCGGGAGTTCCAGACGGGAAGACGCCCGCGTTAAAATCAATCGTATCGAAAAAGTTAACCGACTCTCCGGCGTTCACCGCAGTCAACGCCTCTCGAAGCGAAATCCCATCGGTTCCAGGATAAGCAACCAGCAGTCCGGCAGAACCGGTACTCGCATTCGCATCTGAACTAATGATATCTGTGGTGTTACGAACCATCACGGTATCCACCGTCGTTACGGTCAGTGTATTGTTATCAGTAATCCCGTTCGCGGGAACGCCATTCACATTGCCAGCAGAAGCCCCGACGGTCGCTGCTGATGTCATTTGGTCATCTACGTTCGATATAAACACCTTTCCAGTATCCTCTGCTGTTGGGACATTCAACGTAAACCGAACCGTAACCCGATTCGGAGACGTCCCATTTATGATTCGATTGGAAAAAATGACTGATACACTCGATGTAGAGGTAGAAGCACAGTACTCCCCGGGTTCTGGAAGAAATGCCGGTGTACAATTTGCGGAAGGCCCAAGCACCAGATTTGACACCCCGGCGACATCCACCCCGGTCACGGCGGGAGAAGAGTAGCCTGTAGGCAGCGTCAAGTTTACCCGGTCCACTCCAGAATTAGACGCGTCAATCGTAGGTTGTGACTCCCATACAAACGGAATTCCGGTTGAGTTCCAGTAAACGGTAATCGGAATGAGTTCCGCGATTGCCGATGTTGCAACGGTCGGCGTAGTGAGGCTCGACTCCACCGCCCCAATATCAGGCGCTGTCGAGAGAAAGGCCTCCCCCACGTCCACCCCTCGGTTAATCGCAGGCGAAGGAGTCGTTAGTGAAAAATCGCTGGTGTGTGCCGTTCCGGGACTGGCATATCGGGGATTGGCCTTCATTGCATTGGTCCCTAAAGCGCAACCGCCGACACAAAGCCCAGAGGGCACGTTCCCGTATGTATTGTTATAGTCAATGGTTCCACCGGTAGGCGCATTGATACCAGCACCGCCATTATTGGTGAACTGGTTATTGCGCAGATCAAATCCAGTGACCGTGCCTCCAATCGAAGTGCCCGTCCCCGTGTTGTTGCTGACGGTATTATTAAAAAGTGTGGTCGTGTTCGCGGCAATATCCACACCCATCGCGGTATTCCCGTTAATGGTGTTGATCTTTAAGAGACTACCGGTTGCCGCTCCTGCGATATCAACACCATCTCCCGTATTGGCAGCGATCCGGGAATTCCTAATGATCGTTCCTGTCCCACCCGTCAGAGAAACGCCAATCGCCGCATTCGACCGAATCGTTGACGTACCAATGATGTTTCCCGCCCCAGCCGTTACCAAAACCCCAGGGCCGGCCAGGGTATTCATCACGGTGGAATTGGATAGGGTATTCGAGGCCGTCTCAAATCGAACGCCGGCACCGGTGGCCCCGTCAATTGTTGACGTGGTCACGATATTGCCGGTGCCAACTGTTACCAAAACGCCAATGCTAGTCGGAGAAGTAATAGTCGAGGCAGAAACAGTGTTGGTTGACCCTGTAATATCAACGCCCATATTCGTGTTGTTTAACATCGTTAGGGAGGTCAGAAGATTTGAATTTCCAGTAACAATGGCACCCGAAGCGGTGCTCGTCGAAACCTGTGCCGAAGAGATCGTATTGGAATTACTTTCGATTCGAACCCCGGGGCCTGTGTTTAAGTTGATGGTCCCACCGGTCACTGTGTTGCCGGTACCCGTCTGAATCAAGACCCCGCCAACCCCATTGGCGTTAATCGTATTGGTCGTGGCCGTATTCGTTGAGCCGGTAATGAGCAAACCCCGCTGTCCTGATCCGGTAATGATATTACTGACAACCGTCGCATTCGAATCTCCAGAAATCCACATGCCGTGCTCTGTTGATCCGGTGATGGTATTATTTGAAATCGCCGTATTCGAGTTGCCAGTAACCGATACCCCATGCGTTCCAGAATTCGTAATGCCAGTAGAAGGAGGCGTACCATTATTCGAGACTGTGTTGGAAGACCCGGACACCAAGACCCCAATCGTTGTGTTTGCATTTAAAGTCGAGTTCGTTAGAGAGTTTGAATTGGAACCAAACTCGACCCCGACCCCGGTATTAGATGAGATGATTGATGTGGTAATGGTGTTGTTTGTTCCGGTGGCAACCTTAATCCCGCCACCGCCATTGTTCGTGACGGTTACCGTAGTCATTGTTGTTGTACTGCCGGTGATGTCAATGCCAATCGTCCCGTTTGAAATCGCACTTGAAGTGGTAATTATATTTCCGCTACCACCCGAAACGAAGATACCCTTTGTCGCGTTCTCACGAGAGGTTACATCTATCATGGTATTGTTCGAGGCGGTTGAGAGAAGGATTCCCACGCCGTCCGGGGCAGCTCCGCCAAATCGCTTCATGGTGAAATTCCTCATATAGTTGGTATTCGACTCCACGGTAAGGCCAACCAATGTCGCATTGGCGCCATCAACAATGACCCCCTTGCCAAACCCATCAAGGAGCACCCCAACCGTATCGGTCAGCGCTGGAAGAGAGGAAGCCAATATCGGAATGATACCGGGCGCTCCTGCCGGGAAGATTCCCCCGTCAAAGTTGATGGTCTCCCGAATGCCGACTCCGATACAACCTGAAACTTGAGTCCGTTCTGCGGCCGTTAATGCTTGCGTAGAAAGCGCTCCATTGGCCAACAGTATCGCTTCTCTTAGCGACACAACGGAGTTTCGCACATTGCCGTCCGTGGTGGTATTCACAACGATAATTGGATCTCCGGTGGTCACCGTGACGTCATCCAGCGTTGCGGTCGTTCCATCATACGAAGGAATTGCAATGCTTCCTGTTGCGGAGCCGGATGTGTTGTAGACGTTTGCTGCAACGGTGCAATTCACCGCCGCCTGAAAAGTGATTGAAAGGGTTCCGGTTGTGGCCGGAATCGAAAATGTTCCCCATTGCGGGGCAGTCTCACCGCCAGAGGGATTGGGTGTGGATGGGGAGCGTGTCGTACCCCCACCTAACCCGATCACGGTGGACCCCGTGGCAAATGTAAACCCGGATGGAAGCGTCGCGGTTCCCACAACGGTACTGGCTACGGTTCCTCCTGTGTTCGCAAAGTTCATCGTATAGGTTGCCGCCCCGCCGGCAAGCACCGAAGGGGTCGCGGTTGAGACCGTTAATATCACCGTTCCAGAGGCACCGGACGATTCATACGCACCCATGTCTGGGTTTGCTCCGTTAAAGGTGCCTGGCCCCGAGCCATTCACATCGGGCTGATCGGTTGCTCCCAAATTGAAACCGGCATTAATTGCCGGAGAGCTCGGCTCATTCAGGTGGAAGTCATAGGTTGGAGAAAGCGGACTCACATAGATAGGATCGGTCGTAATCGAACCTGTCCCGTTTAAGCATCCCGAAATGCACGCCCCCAGTGTATTACCAAAATAGTCGTTATAAGCCACCGTACTGCCATTACCATCAAGGGCATTTAACCCGCCCCCCCCATTATTTGAGAAAATATTGTTTCGAACATCAAATCCTGTTACGGAAGATCCCACTTCCATTCCATCCCCCGTGTTGCCATTACTGGTATTGTGATAAACCTTCGCGGTATTCGCGGAGATTAAAATGCCGTCGGAACTGGAATTCCGTACGGTATTAATTGTTACTTTCGCACTGTTAGAACCGGCCCCAATCGTGATGCCCACGCCGGAGGTCTCCCCCACCAGGTTCTTTGTTATTGTCCCCGATAGTGAAGCGGAAGTGATAATGCCGCCGGTATTGTTCAAAACCGTGTTGGAATCAATAATATTGCCGGACCCGCCGCCAACCTTGATCCCCGCGCTCAAATTGCTGGTCACCTGATTGTTCAGGATGGTGTTATTGATCGGACTGGCGCAGCAAATCTGAATCCCAAATGTTCCGGAGGATGAAACGATATTGTCCCGAATCATCAAGCCTGAAGGTGATCCCGTGGCGTCTATTCCCTCTCCAGAGGAGGCGGCCACGGTATTTTCTTTGATTGTATGGGATGCTCCACCGGTGATCAGAATTCCCTTTACGCGCGCATTGTTAATGAGGTTCTTTGAAACCTCGTTGTTGCTGGATGTCGAAAGAGAAAGGGCAATACCGGTTCCATAGTTTCGAAAAGTCAGATTCCGAACAATATGATTATCAGCGGCGAGATCCAGACCGGCAATGGTTGAGACAAGCCCCGTTCCATCTAAAACCACACCGGCTAAGTAGGGCGCGGTAAAGGCGTCAATCGTCACCCCCGCACCATCCGTTAGGGAGGGTAAGGCTGATCCGGGGATAATGGTCGCCGTGGGCCCAGATGGGAAAACACTCGTATTAAAAACGATAATCTCTGGAATCGGACTGTTATTCGCCGCCCCCCCCGCCTGTGTCGCAATAATCGCCTCTCTAAGCGAGATCCCGTCGGTTCCTGGAAACGGCACCAGTCTCCATGCGGAAGTGGTTTGGGCATCCGAGCTGACCGTATCGGAGGTGTTTCTTACAATCACGCGGTCTACCGTCTCAACAGTCAGGGTGTCGTTATCGGTAATGCCATTCGCGGATGTCCCGTTCGCGTTACCTGCGCTAACCGACATCGCGGCAACCCCAGTTGTCATCACATCATCTGCCGTTACGGTAAATGTAGAATTTCCGACTACGCCGGGAACAGACAGGGTGAAATTAACCGTAAATCGCTGCGAACTGGTTGTATCGAGTATCCGTCGTCCAGAGGTAACGGTTAGTATAGAGCTGGCAAACGTAAAACAATACTCATTAGCGTCTGGCTGGCTCGGACAATTGGCGGCTGCCCCCAGCGTAAGACTGGTTCCAGAAACAGTGACACTGGTTATGGACGGAGCGGTAAACCCGGACGGAATGGTCAGCGCAACACGATCAATACCCGACTGCGTGGAACTAATCGTCGGAAGGGTATCCCATGTGAATGGAATACCGGTTGATGTGTAATAGACAGTGATTGGAACCAGCTCGGAAACGATAGGGGATGCGGCGGCCGGTGCGGCAAAAGCTGACTCCCTCGCACCCATATCCGGCGCCCCCTGGCTGAAATTAGGCGCCCCGCCGCCATCCATATCTGGCTGATCCGCGCCCAGATCAATCCCGCGGTTAATCGCAGGCGAAGAAGAAAGCAAGTTGAAATCAGATGAGCTTGTATAGCGCGGATCGGCCTTGATCGAGTTGGCCCCAATCGTGCAGCCGCCGGTGCAATGGGCGTTACCGGAACCGTTGTTAAAATAGCCATTATAGTCAATTGTCCCCGGGGTTGCGTCCCCAGAAACCCCGGTCGTGGTGTTATTGCTAATCAGGTTATTGCGTAGGTCAACCGTAGCACTCGCCCCAACAATGACACCGGTGCCATTTGCATTGAACGTATTATGGAACAATTTGTTGGTCCCACTGCTACTATTAACGAAAATTCCTGCATCCGGGAACCCGCGAATAATCATCCCCTGAATTTTGTTTAGACCGGCTGTAAGTGTCAGAGCGTCGCTCCCGGCACCTAGCCCGCTCTGGGTTAGTTGCACGGTGGAACCAACGCCGGTAATCACCGTACCCGCAGTATCGGTAATGGACGGCAAAAGCGATGAAAGGCTAATCGTTCCAAGTGCGGAGGTGAAAGTAATCGTATCGAGGGCGCCCGCGCCCGGGCAGCCGGGCGACTGACTGGTCTCATCTGCTGTTAAGGCCGACTTGGCCAGCGTTCCCTCCGAGAGCAGGATCGCCTCCCGCAGGGTTAAGACGGTGTCCCGCGTATTGTTATCGGACGTGGAATTGACGGTCATCGTCCCCGCCGTGCCGGCTGTGATCGTTACATTCTCTGCCGTAGACCCTGCCCCATTGAAGGTCACGGTTGTGAAATTGCTTCCCGACGTGGAGGGGGAGTTATCTTTGGTGCCGGTTGTTGCCGAACAACTGGTATTGGCCGTAAAGGTAATCGTTAAGGTGCCGGTACTTGCCGGAATGGTCCATGTCCCCCATGTGGGTGTCGTTGTGCCTACGGCTGGAGTGGATGTCGAGGTTCGGGTGTTGTTTCCGGTAATCGAGTCGGTTGAGGCATAGGTAAAGCCTGTTGGAAGCGGATCATTCACTGTGACACTGGAAGCATCTCCTGCCCCGGTATTGGTAACCGTAATCGTATAGATTGCCTGTCCCCCTTGAGGCACCGACGAAGTCGATGTTGTCTTTGTGATTGTAACGTTAGGAGCCACAAAGGTGGTAACAGATGCTGTGGCCGGGGCGTTATCCGTGGTGCTAGTGGTCGTGTCAATCTGGGTGTTTTGTATATGTCCCACAGCAGAATTAACGTGTGTTCCCACACTCCCGGGCATCGCCGCCTGAAAGGTTAAGACAAATGTTCCTGACGCAGGGACAGTAAATGGCCCGTTATAGGTCAGTGTTTGTCCAGAGATAATCGGGTTGGCGTTATTGGTGCAGGGAGAAGGACAGGTATAAACCGACGAGCCGGTGACATAACTTGCCCCCGCGGGCAACGTATCAACAAGGTCATCCAGTGTGATCGCGGCGCCGCCACTGTTGGATACGGTCAGTGTATAGGTTGTATTACTCCCCGCGGGGACGCTGGTGGGGCTGGCTGACTTAGCCAGTGTCAGGGTGTTGGTTGCAGGCGGGGTGCTTACGGATGATGCAGGAGTACCATAGTCGCTATTGTATTTGTTTGGACCAATCACCGAATTGTATGCATTGACTGGAGTAGAGCCGGTTCCAACAACCAACCATTGGTAGGTCACAATTGCGTAAGTTTGCCCAGTCGTGATATCTGGGAATTGAGGTGTCCCCGCGGAAGCCTTATCAAAATAGAGGACATCGGTATGTGTTACGGAAGTCCCTGTAGGGATTGCACAAGTCCCACCAGGGAAAATCTGAATGGTACTTCCAACAAACTGCAGAATACCACCCACATAGCTAACCGCATTGGCAACGCCCTGAATAGAGTAAGCATCAGTCTGGCTCGCCACGATATTTCCAGAATCAGCTCTAAACGTTTCCGTAATCGTCTGTCCAACAATTGGGTTTGATGATGAAAAGGTCGGCCCAAAACCGGCACAAATCTTTTGGCTGGCGGTCGCAGCTCCAGAAACCGTATTGATCGAGCCACTGGTAGTTACATTGGTCTGTCCTAGACTGGTGGTTGTAAATGAGTAGGAACCTGTACCTGCGGCTCTGGGATAGCGGACAAACCAGAAGACCGATTTAGAAGCCCCAACAAGAAGGGTTCCCACTTTTCGTACAGAGGTCTCTCCGGAGGCCAATGAATAGCCAGCAGGAAGGGGATTGATTGTTACCACGACATCTTGAAGGGGTGAGGCATTTCCGTTAGTCACTTTTGCACTAAAAAGGACCATGTTCAGATCAATTGCTATATTGATATCATAAGGAACAACAAGTGGCGTTACGTTCGTCACAGTCGGGGGGACCGCCCATAAGACGCCAGGTGCGAGGGAGATAAAAAAGATCAATAGAAGAATCAGCTTTTTAATTGCCCGTTGTCTCATTAAGGCTTCTCCTGTGTGTTTGATTCCGTCACTCGAAGTTGAACCCGGCGATTTTTTGCATGAGCCGATTTTGTTCGAGCACGATCCTTTGGCTGGCTTTCTCCGAAGGAAATAACCTCCATTTTATTTTTAACTTTATGACTCTTCAGTGCCTTCCAAACAGCCTTTGCCCGCGACAAGCCCAATCGCTGGTTATATTCTTTTGGACCTCTCCGATCGGCATGCCCTTCAATCGTTACATCAAGATCCGAGTTCTCTTTTAAGAACTGTGCATATTGCGCCACCTTCGTTTTTCCCTTCGGGGTCAACCTTGCTGAGTCAAATTTGAAATTGGCGTCGGTGAATTCAAAATAAACTCTCGGATTCATTTCATCAATGATTGTAATAGGAGGCGGGGGAAGAACCTTCTCATAGGAAACCCCTGCCTCGGGCATCGGAACAGGGACCAATCCCGGGGCGGGCGGAATAACCGGTGGCGGTATGAGCACGGTTGGCTTTGGAACCACAATAGGCGCAGGGATTGGCACCGGCGCAGAAACCACGATAGGCTCCTTTGCAATGGGTCGGATTTCTTGCGGCTTCATCGGGCCACCCTTCAGGAAATCGGCAAGATGCTCATCAAATTTGTAACGGAGCCGAACAAAGACCCCTTGGGTCAACGCCTGTTCTTCCGTGAAGCTTTCCTGGTCATAACCGTTCACCTGATAGCCGATTGAGAGCCACAGATTGGTAGCAAGCCGGTATCCTCCCTCGATGCCATATCCCCACACTTTAGATGCAGAACGATCGTTCCAGAAATGCCTTCCTTCAAAACCCAGATCAATTTTGGAGGTTAAATCATAGGTGACGCGGCTTGCAACCATCTGGGTTGTTGAGTGCAAGTCTCCGTCCTCTCGTACCATCCGGTTGGCATATTTCAAAAAGAGCGAGGTTCTTGGCAATACGCGAATATTGGCATCGATCGATCCGGCAAAAATTCTTTCAATCGTGCCTACAGATTGCGAATCTGCGCCTTCCGAATTGTACTTAAATTCCGACTTAAAGAGCAGATGGATTTGATCCGTCGCAACCGGTCGAACGGCGACACCGAAAGTGAAAAGCGAAGATAATTTGTCCTTCGTCTCTTTCTTTCCATCCTCGAGAAAGAATGTTTCACGACCTAAAAAAGAAATATTGGGATTGACTTTATAGGCAATCGCTGCGGTGCCCAAAAAAGAGGTCAGAAGATCAGCTCTTCTCATTTCAAAACGGGTTGTCCCTTTGAGATCGGAACTTGCCAGGTGTTCCAACCCAATTGCAAAGGCAGTGGAGTCGCCCGTTTCAGGGCCTTCGATTGTTTCGGTCCGCTCAAATGACGACGACAATGTGACTCCTTTTTTAATCGCAAAACGGTTGCGCAAACCAATCGCCGCCTGATCCTCTCGGCCTTCAATCGATTGTGCAATCCGATATTCCGAAAATGCGGTTGTCCCTTCATAGACAGTTGAATCAATGCCAACGGTGGTAAGGGAACGGCGTCCCGTGCGGCCAATCCCATTTCGACCCGCTTCTGCCCCGCCGGGAATCGTGGGCCCGCCCGAAATCCACTCTTGCTTACTGCGCAACTTTGTGTTCTTGGTCATCTGATAATCGTTTCCAAGTGTAATAATATTAGAGTCCCCCTGGAGGACTTGTTCGTACTCGAGTGAAGTGGTTAACTTCGGCAGACCCGGAAACGGAGTCACTATTTTTACGCGCGCCGTATCAGTATCTTGGTTTTTTGTTGGGGTTTGATCTTCGATATGCTTAAAAGCAACCTCCCCTTTGGCATTGCCAAAGGCCTGCTCAACCTTCACGTCGGTGGTGAGTCGGGAGGTTTCAGCGATTTCATCTTTTGACTCTATCGCATTTGCTGAGAGGACGGTTCCCTCCCTCGGCAGGATACGGGTTGTAATCCCTTGCTCGATTTTTCCGCCCGCGATATTCGATGATGGATTTTTGAAACTCGGGTCAGTTTCAATCCGGTAGAGGTCGGCGGCGATCATCTTATGAGGCTTAATCGAAAGGGTTCCTTTCCAACCGAAGCCTTTCATGGAAACGCCTGATTCTCTCGCCTTTGATTCCGCGATTTCCCACGACGTCATGATCGCATCCGATAGTTTCAATCGCAAGTCCGATCCATAAAGGGTATACTGATTTTGAGGCTCCTCCGATTGTACCAAAGTTCCACCGATTTGAATACGATTGGTTAACTTTATTTTACTATTCACGCCGTAAGTATCAAATGAAACGCCTTGCCCTCGTGTTTCATAAAAAATTTTAATAAAGACGGGATTGAAATTTGCGTCAAAACTGGGAACGGGCGCTCTGAAAAGAATCTGCCCGGTACCGGTATCTAGGGTGTAGTCCACAAACCGGGATTTTGTTTCCGAGGTAATGACAATCTCCGGCCGTTCCCGATCCACTGTGATGATCTCAACCTGATCGGAATTTTCAACGATAGGAAATTGGCTGATCTGATAAAACCCGGACGTCCCGTTCCCTCGGATCCGTTCCACAATCTGTTTTTGCCGGGAACGATTATGAAAGGCGGTGAGTGCCCGAGTCTCGTCTTCGTAGTGATATTTTAATCCATTCAAAGCCCGCTGATAGGCGGCCAGGTCATTGCCGGTGAAATCAGGAGAGAAATCTCCAAACAGCAGATACCCTTTGCCCTTCTCAATTTTTACGTAAAGACGGCCGGTCGACTGGGCATCAAATCCCTTGACGGAAGCATCGCCGTAAATTGGGTAGAACTCTTCCGGCTGAATATCACGAAAGAGCCGTTCTTTTTTATCTTTATCGGAATCATAAGCGAGTGTGAGGAGCGATGATCCTGAGACTCTCCCTTTTAGATAAAATGCGGCACGGCCATCCGTCGTCAACGATTCCGAAAATTGGTCGTCCGGCGTCACCGGCATGACATTGCCCTTGAAATTTTGCAAATTGATGGTCCCGTCTAAAATACCGACCGCAACCATTTCTCGAAGCGCCGGCAGGAACGATACTTTCGCCTGGCCCCAATCGGATACGCCATCCATTCCCTTTACGGCAACAATTGCATCCTCGACATTTCCAGACGGGATCAATTTTAATGTTGCTTTTCCCTCCGATACAGCAATCTGATGATCGGGCAGATTCGGGTCCAAGTCAGCGCCAACAAGTCGCCCGTGGCTGGTTTTAACGGTTAAAAACTCGCGCGTTAAAACGGGTAGGCCAGACGAGTCAGAAATAGAAATTGAGATTGTAGAGGGGGTGATCCCATCCGCTGGAATCTCTTTGGGATCGGCTGTAATCTTCACATTGCCAACCTTTCCCGGCACCAAAACGGTAATCACTTGACTTTGTCGAAGATTCCCAAATTCGTCAAATCCTTCGACCTCGATTCTATTTTTGCCGACTTCCAAAGAGACGGCAATCCACTCAATCCCCGCAACGGGCTTATCATTGGAAACCACAATCGCCCCAACATGATGATCGGAAACGAGCTGATCGTTGACCCGTAGCTTGAAGTTGATGCCGGAATGACCCGTGACAATAATGTTTGTGGATCGGATGCGGAGAATAGACAAATCAAGTGGAGAGACGATTGTTAGATTGGGCGATGCCCCCTCAACAACGGTTTTCAGGCTGATTTTCTCAGTCGTTTGTCCTGCTGAAGTCTTGGAAGAGGATGGTGCCGCTTCCTCTATCTTTTCTCCTTTTCCACCGACTAAACTCTTGCGTTCTTTAATAATCGGCTCCCAAATCGCTTGAGGAAGTGCGGCAATCGTAAAATTGGCCTTGTGTAGCTCCCCGTGTGTTAAGTCAATAAACCGGGATTTAGGATCGCCCGCAAATCGGGTGGCCGAATCGGTCAGAAGAAATGCCAATGGAAGGGTTATCGGGTCAATCTTTAACACATGGGTCGTTGGTTTTAATCCATAAAGAGAATATTTCCCATCCTCGTCGGTGATGGCTGATGTGCCGTCTTCCAAAATCAGCCGGACAGCGGGGACGCCAGACTCGCCTTCGTTTTGATCGCCATTTCCATTTAAGTCAATGAAGACCTTTCCAATCAAAGTTGCGCGATCTGTGAAAACCCCTGGAACGATCTTTACACCAGCCGCCACCTCATTGGAATTGGCTGGGCCCAGCATGGAGCGGCCGGTTGCTCTCGCGCGATTAACGCCATCGCCGATCATTGCCCCTGGCCCAACAACCGCCTGATAGGTCAGCGTCATTTCTTCCCCTACTCCCAGACGGTTTGGGACGGGCGCCGAACAAGTGGGATGGAAGACCATCGGCCCATTGGATATCGGATCGGCAATCGGCTGAAAAGCAAGCCCCGTGTAGGCACACTGGATACTGCCGGGCTTGTAGATAATCCCTGCCGGAGGTTGATCGATGAGTTGAATATCCAAAATAGGCAAGAGCGCGGATGGGTTCATCACTTTAACCGTATAGGTAATCTGGTCGCCAATCTCAACATCACTTTTGTTGGCCACCTTCTGGACAAGCAATGCCGGATGAGGGGGATCAACGGGAACATCAAATGGAACCGCTGCGGTTGCCATAAACGGCTTGCCATACGACCCGGTTAGATGAATCTCTCTCCCTCCTGACGTCACATTATGAGACGGCAACACGGAGGGAAATGTAAATCCAGCGGGAATACCCTCGACAATCAACCGGTATTCTCCATTTGGGGCCTCAAACGAAAAATGTCCATTAGTCCCCGTTGTGATCGGGTTCTTACCCCCACCTGGGATGACGACCACGCTACCGCTGATCGCGTCAACAAGGGTCACTAAAATACCCGACAGGGGGGTCTTGGCAACAGAATCAAATACAATCCCAGTGGGATCAATTAAAACATCCGATATGAGCGTGGTGTTCTGGAGGGGATTGGTATACGACAACTGAAGGGCTGAATTTTGAGGAATATCCAGAATGCCGTCCCCAATGACCGCAACCGGTTTGCTACGTTGACCTGATTGCAGTTTGGAATAGGACCGCCATGCCGGTTTTCCCAGTGCGATCAAGGGCGTCTCTTCCGATACAATCGATCCCCTGAAAACCCCGGTATTCGCTCCCGTCTCAATAATAGTAACTGCTTCCTTATCCCCCGAAGCCTGCGAGGTCACGATCACCACGCCTCCCACCTCAATGACGGCCGCATCCTGGTTCATGGATGAAGCCGTGACGGCAATATAAATGATTTGGCCGGAATGGAAATAAGTGGTTTTAATCCCGCTCTCGTCGACAAAATAGGCCGACTCCGGGCTGCCAATCAGTGAATGCGTCACTAGGTTACTGATACCCACGACTGTGTTGGCCTGAGGGCTGTTGTCTTGGTAAGTGACCCGCCCTTCCGACGCGAGCGTGGCTTGGGATACCTGCGCCAACACCCGCACCTTCATCGCCAGGGCCGCCACCTGTGCCGGCAGCAGACTTCCCCCGTTCGCAAGCAGAATCGCCCCCACCCCGCTCACCTGGCCTTTGTCGTTTGGATTAAAAGAATCCATCCATTGTCCGCCGATTTCATACACAAGCAGCGCCTCTTCTGGTGCCCGAATCACGGCCTCCTCAAAGAGCGTATTCGCGGGAAGAGGATGCGTCATCAGAACACCACTGATATCGGTGGGCAATCCACCGGTGCCACTCACAGATTGCAGCATAACCAATGTCATGACCGGATTGGCGTCCCGAAGACCCTTATTGGTAGCGGTTAAGAGGTATTGAATCACGTCCCCGCTACCGACCTGGCTCGTCGGTACGGCAGAAAGATAAGACTGAATCTGTGCGTCGCCATGAATTTCTACGGAGTCCGTAACGGATGCCATTTTTGTCGAATCACCAAGCGACTGGACCGTCATCAAAAATGTGGCCTTCTGTCCAATTTGAGCGGCGGGTGAAAGCTGCGCAGCAATGACAATGGCACGGCTTTCGCCCATATCCATTTTCTTAAGATCGGTGATCTTGATATCCTCCCCGGGATCTAATCGGCCATTTCCGTTTGTATCCTCAAAAATGTCAAAGGTCAGAGGGGTCAGCGTGCCCGAAACCGAAAGGGAAAGGAGCATGGTATCCACTCCGTTTCCCGTATTGATAATCCGATGTGAAAATTGGATGAATTGTCCCGGAGGGGACTGGAGATCAGACGAAAGTTCGATGGCAAGGCCGTAAACCTGTTGCACCGAAAGAACAACCGAGTTGGAGACCGCCTCGGTTCCCATCCCCGTCTCGATATCGAAGTAGGATGCCTTTGCCTGAGAGAAGACAATCGTTCCAGCGGGTGTCACCGCAAAAACGGAGACCGGGGAGAAACAAAGTGGCAACGTGAGCCAGAGTACTTGAAATTGTACCGATTTTAGAATCTGCTTTATGCTCACGTTGCCCTCTCAAAAGTTTTCTCCCTTACTCTCTCTTTAACAACCTCAAGACTAGTCTATTGTGACCTGGAACGAGACGTTTCCGGTCGCGCCTGATAAGACAGTCCCGACATTAAACCGCACCGAACTTTTTGATGTACCCATCAACGTTCCTTTATCGGTATCATCGGCATCCGTTAAGACCGGCCCTCCATTGAACTTCATGGATCCAAACCCAGCAACGCTGCCAGCGGGAACATGGTATGTCGTGTTCACCGGGATTGCGTCAGTGATCACAAGCGAACCAACCTCTGCCGCGCCGACGTTCTGATACGTGATCTTATAGGTAATGATTGTTCCCGGAGCCTGAGTCGTCGTAATAGGAGGATCGGTTGTAAGCGTCAACTCGATCTGCCCTGTCACGACTGTGGTCTCGTCAATGTTAGATTGCGGTGCGGCACTTGAGGTGGGGGTTGCGGTCAACGTCATGCTATCCACCGTGCCATTCGCCGCCGACGAGGGAGCCGCGACTCGAATAATCAGGCTCGTAGAACTTCCCGCATTCAACGCTACCGAGGTGACCACGGCATCTGACGCGTTGATCAACCCGTCGCTATCAATATCGAGATAGATCGTCGTTAAAAAGCCGGGCTGGCTATTTATTGCAGTCAGGTTAATTTGCGACTCCTCAATATTCCCCAGATTCTTTAAGACATGGGAATATGTGGTGGCCGATCCGGCAGAGGCCTGAGCACTCTGTTTTTGCAGGAGCGAGATTTTCCGTATCGTATTGACCGTGATCTGGCCCCTGATAATATCGGTTGCCAGCGAAGCCACTGACGTGCCCCGGAAGAATAGAGCTGTCGTGGTTGCTGCCGGAGCAGACGAAGAAATCGTCACCCGCGCGATAATCTCTTGATTTCCTGCCGCACCGATCTGTCCGGTACTCATAATCGGCGAGCCCGTTGCAGTCCCCGATCCATTACCCAGGAAGAACACAATCTGAGTGATATTGGCCGGAAGTACGCCTGCGTTAAAGGCAGTGCTCGAGGCAAATTGGATATCAAAGCTGTCCGGGCTTGGCCCCTCGTTTTTCACATTCAGGTCAATGTCGACCGTTTGACCCGGATCACCAAAAATGGTAAACGACGCAGCGCCTCCAGGCCCGGGTCCAACACCAGACACACCCGTGGCGCCCTCTTGGGTCACATCCACTCCGGGGGCCGTAATCGCTGAAAGGCGGTTGATGACCGTATCGGAAACGGTGCTGTTGGCAACCGAACTCGCGGTTGTGGTCGCATCAAATGGCGCACCGGAATTGGTGGCATTGGCTGGGAGCGTCGCCCTCATAATGACCAGTAATGTTGATGCGGCATTCATTAATCCCGTGTCTGGAACCCCATCCGCGTTTGTATCGAGTAGCGGGGTAACCCCTGGGTTTGTGCCTGCTCCGCTGAAAAGCGCAAACGTCGTTCCCGCAGGGTAATTGGTGTTTGCAACCGTAATGTTATATCGGTCCTGACCATTGGATATATTTTCTACCTGGATGCGAGAGTCTACTGTTAATCCGGCGCTTCCGGAAGCAACGATCTGAATATCATCCAGCGTAGCATCTGTATCCAGAATACGCGCCTTCGGAATTAAGTTCACTTTCGTCCCCGTGGTGTTACTTAGCTGTAAGGTCGTCGTTGCACTGTCATGAAAATGCATCACAGCTTGATTGCTAATCGTCCCAACTTGAGCTGACGCATTCACCCTAACCCTAAACGAAAAGATCCCAGATTGGCCTCCCGTCAGCGGCGTCGCAAATAGGTAAGCCACTGCATCGAAGGTGCCCGCTGCAGGTTGAGTGGTCACATAGGTATGGGTCGGATCAGTGGTTACGTGATAAACCAGCTGGCCGCCAGAAGGCGTCGACGTCCCCTGAAATGAGACGAATGTCGTATTCGTGGGAATCAAATCGCGAACAACATGCTGCGTGGAGGCTCCGGTAGGCAGCGTGACCGCAATGCCGGCTGTTGAAGCCACCCCGATGTTTGTATAGTTGATTGTATAATCCAGTAGCCCGGTGCTGCCCGTGGTGAATGGGTCTACTGTAAGGGCTGAAACCGACTTCGACAAAGAGATAACCGCTGTGGTGACGACTTTGGCCGTATCAACGGAAGACAGCGTGGTGCTGGTACTAAACGCAGATGTGGCAGTTAATGTGATCGTCCCGGTTGCGTTGTTGCTGGCCGAACTTGGAATGGTTCCGCGCACCACAATCATCTGACTTTGGTCCATGCTTAAGATGAGCGAAGTAATCGGAGGTTCACCCGGGTTGGCGATACCATCTCCATTATCGTCTCGAATAATCGTAATGGTACTTAGTGTAACGGTCCCTCCCAGTGCTGTCGTCAGGTTAAACGTGTCCGTTGAGTTTCCAAGGTTTGTCACCGTATGAGGAAACTGTACCTCGTTGGCCGGCGCGCCGGCGCGTAACTGGTCTGCAGGAGTGAGCGACAGCGCCGCAACTTGTGAAACCGTTATGGTATAAAGATTGGATTGCGCCGTAAATGTGTTCGATCCCACGGCATATGTTGCAGAGGCCTGATTGCCTACAACCGTTCCAGCCGGGGTGTTTAGTGCAAACCCGAGGCTTGGAGACATCCCGATGAATGCGATGACCATCGCAATAATTGTAAATAAAACATCAAACCGTTTCTTATTTTTTACCGTTACCTGTTTCATGTCCAGTCCCTCCTAATTGTGATTGCCCCACACGCTATCTATACAACCGTACCACCAAAACCGAAACCTCGCCATGCTTAACTTACGACTATTGCGCAACATAAAATTCTTTCTCTTTCAGGTATTGAATAACCCTGTCATGCGGCATGGGTTTTTCAATGAGATAGCCCTGAACCATGTCACATTTCATCTTCCGCAAAAAGGCAAGTTGATCAGGCTCTTCCACGCCTTCGGCGATGACCTTCATGTGAAGGCTCTGCCCCAACTGGATAATCGCCGTTGTAATCGCGATATCGCTGGGATCAATGGGAATACCGCTGATAAAACTTTGATCAACCTTGATAAAGGAAATGGGAAACTGTTTAAAATAGGTCATGGAAGAAAAGCCGGTTCCAAAATCATCTACCCCAATGGCAACGCCCATCTCCGATAATTTGCTGATGACGGCTTCAGCCTCTTTTGAATATTGTTCTAAGCTTTCCGTCAGCTCCAACTCTAAAAAGGAGGGATTCAGATTGTAACGATGGAGTATCCGTTCCACCTGACTTGCTAACACATCCAGATGGCACTGCCGCGCGGAAAGATTGACCGAAACAGAAATGTGGCTAAAACCTTGATCATGCCAATCTTTACATGCTTTACAAGCAGCCATGATGACCCATTCCCCAATCGGAACAATCAACCCCATGTCTTCGGCAATGGGGATAAATTCTTTCGGATGAACAAATCCAAGTCGAGGGTGCCGCCATCGAATCAGCGCTTCAAAACTAATAATCGTATTTGAAATTAAATCCAGTTTGGGTTGGTAATAGAGTTCTAATTCATTTCGTTCAAGGGCATGGCGCAAGCTATTTTCCATTTCTGTCTGGAAAATCATACTTTGGTTGAACTCTTTTGAGTAATATTCCCACTGGTTTCTTCCCCTTTTTTTCGCGCGGGAAAGGGCGATATCCGCATGTTGAAGGAGAATTTCGGATCGGTTTCCGTCATCCGGGGATAGGCTAATCCCAATCGTTACCGTACTAAATAGTTCCTGACCTCTAATGAAAAACGGCTTTGACATATCACCCAAAATGGTTTGAACGACTTTGGTCATATCCGATCCCTTAGCCACATCTACACAAAGAATGGCAAACCCATCTCCATCCATGTGCGCGATTGTATCCCCTGCCCGAAGCGATGAAGACAATCGTTCCCCAATGGCCGCAAATAGCAGATTCCGCATTTCATACCCCAACGTGTCACTCACCTCTCTGATGGCGTCAATGCTTAAACAGCAGACTCCCAGATAACGATTTTGCCATGGTATGCGCAGGAGGGTCTGATCCAAACGATCCAGAAATACCCTCCGGTTGGGCAACCTAGTGAGCGAATCCTGTCCCGCGAGGAAATCTGATTTGTCTTCAATTGGGGCAATCAAGTTGTCCGCTGTTTTTTCCTGAACGGTTTTAGCCGTAAGGGGATCTTGCAACGCTACTTTGGAATTCTTTTCGCGTCTTTCCTTTTCGCGTCTTTCCTTTACGCGAAGGTCATCCACCATGCGACCGCGTTTTCTTAAATCATGCAGGCTTTTATAGAGGTAGACACAGTAACCCACTGCCATAAAAAGAAGCACTAAGTACAATGAGGATGGATCAAAAATAGTGAGGTAAACGGAGGGTAATGAGAGATCTGGAATTTTTCTATCTTCTTTCGTTGTATAAGCCCTTGGCAACCCGATACGCATAAAAGACTCCTTTCTTAAATGTGGCCATCTTTACTCGAAGCGTACCACACATTTCTTGCCCTCGCTTTTTTTAATTTTAATACTGACATTTTGTTTTTATGATCACAGACCCAAACGGGTGTGAGACAAATTTGTGGGTAAACTTTTGACTCTTCTCACAGGGGCGTCATTCCCGAATGCTTCTGTCGGGAATCCAGAATGTAAAACAGAGCACAAACCACTGGATTCCCGCTTGAAACATGCGGGAATGACGACATGCTGATGTTGGGAACAGATAAATTGTTACCCGCTTCCCCACAAATTTGTCTCACACCCGACCCAAACCATCTCCTTGATACGAAATGAGCAGGGTGATAGAATGTCGCCATGA
>JBBTNS010000003.1:0-1508 GCA_038067655.1 Nitrospirota bacterium | reverse complement strand
CCTACATTCAAAACCAGGCTACCATCAATAATATGGTGGCGAACGGGACCTATGCCCCTTCGCAATCGCTTCCTTCAACAACTTCGCAGATAGCTTCGCACCCGTTACAAGAAGCTTACTCACCGCATTATTAGCTGCCGCATTGGTGCCCGTATTCGCAGCCACATTCACATCCTGTCCCGCCGAAAACGCAACCAACGCCGCAGACAATCGCGCAACGTTCACACCACTTTTCTGAAGATCACGGACACTCTCCCCAGATAACAACCGCTGATCGCCGTATTCACCCCTGTCTGAACCGTCGCCAGACGATTCCCCTCACCCCGGCCCTCTCCCATAATGGGCGAGGGAGTCCCGAACGCAACAGATGAAAAAAGACAGAAAATAAAGAACGATAAAAACAGGAATTTTAGAGTGATACAACGTGGATACATGGGCATGCTCTTAAAAGATCGTATTCCTTGGAAAATCATGAGTCAAGTGACGAGGATGATTCATCAAAGAGGAGGAGAAAATAGGGATGCGTGATTGAAAAACCTGATAGCATTGGCTCACTCTACTAGGCCTCGCAAAGGGCCGAATAAATATTGCTTCGTGCGGAATTTAGCGCAGCATTTGCTGCAGAACCAGCTTCCCCCCATTGGTCCTCATCCAAAAAAAAGTCATTAAAGCTACCCATTCCTCCGCACAATAGTTTTTCAAGGTACTTCTTTTGGGCTGTTGTCAACGGACCGTCTTGGACATTAAGCATCTCTGTTACAACCACGAGGGCCATCCACCACTTGGCCGCATATGTATCCGCTTCTCTGCTGGTAGCTGGAACATATGCAGTGCCATTCCACCGTAGGCCAAGACCAGAACTTGGGTCAGAAAAGGGCGCAAGAATGGAAGAAGCGGCGCGTAGAGCATCAATGAGGGTTTTGCTCATGGTTCCACCGCCCTTAAAACTGATGGGTCCTGAATAAAAATATGCGTAGATATCTCCCCACCACCGGCTACCCTACCATAATAGATAGTCGTGCCCTTGGGTACAACGAAGGCGTTTATCTGCTCTGCAGTAGCCCCAGCTGGTAGATTTAGCAACCGCTGTGCGTCAACAGGGGATCCAATGTGATCTACCGTCTGTTGTGTCGTGAGAAATCGCCCAGTGGGAGAGGATACACCTCCTGAATGCCGGTATAAAGTAACATACTGTTGCAGAACCTCCGCACTGTATTGGCCATCTGAAAAGGTATTGGCTATGTCATCCGAAAGACCTGTCCCCCTTGCGGCATTAGGATTCGGCACATATCCCCCCGGCGGCCCCCTAGGGGGGCCGGGCAGATCGCCGTCGGGCGTTCCAGTCGGCACCACATCATCCGCTCTCCTTCCCGCATCCGCCGCATCATCCACGCGCCGGACTGTACCCGCCGTATCACCCGCACGATCCGCTACCCTGACGGTATCCGTCATCCGATTGATCGCCTTGATCCCATTCGCAATCGCTTCCACTTCGTCCTGACCAACAC
>JBBTNS010000002.1:52557-55325 GCA_038067655.1 Nitrospirota bacterium | reverse complement strand
GAAAAATATATGGCTTGACTTTAATGTTTATGATATAATAGACTCGTCACTATGTAGTATGTGTTTTACATTTTTATTGTTAATTAAGGAGTCTAATTATGAAAAATAATATCATCCGCCTGCCAGTAATGGTCGCCTCTTTTTTTGCAGTGGCTTTGTTTGGGTTCTCAGGTTTGGCATTCGCTGTTCCTGTTATTGTTGATGATTTTATTACATCAAGCGCGACTGTAATAGCCAATTCGACAACTCCATCTGTCAGCAGTTCTGTTTCTGGTGCGGGAATACTGGGGGGCACGCGAAGTAGTGTCCTTACTTATGGTTCTGGCCCAAATGACTCAAGGTTTCTTGTGGCTGGGGGTAGGTTAGGCTATGGAGAGGATGTTTCCACAGATGGTTCCTTAAATCTCACATACACGCTTGTGGGAGGATTTGATTTAACGGACGGGGGAAATCATGACCGCTTTATTTTTGACGTACATCTGCTTCAGCATATTTTCGCGCTTGATATTACGATTCTCTCTGCTGGTGGTGGAAGTTCTTCTCTCACCGGTGGCCCGCAAAACCTTACCCCTTCGTTGGTTCCCTTCAGCACAAGCTTTTTATTTACCGGGTTTTCGGGCAGTGCCCTCCTAACCAATGCAACTTCGCTTGTTGTTAGTTTGGATGTGGGAGTGCCGGACACAGCCAATGATCTTCTTCTTAATAGTATTTCAATTGACGGTTCTCATACTCCCGTTCCTCCAGTCGTTCCTCCCGTCGTTGCTACTCCGGAACCAGTCAGCTTGATGCTCCTTGGTATGGGGGCCGTTGGTTTATTTGGCTTTCGTTCATTACGCCGGAAAGAGGGTTTAACCGGCAGTCTTTCTGTCTAGTAGAGTATATTTCTGCCGCCGATAGTCGTTATCGGCGGTCTCCTTAATTTTTGGATGGCTTGGTACGCTCTCCATATTCTAGAACGCCTGTCGGTCAGGCTCTCCTTTAACATATTTCCCTGTTTTTCCCTTCTTGAGGTCTGTCTCTCTCCCTCAAGACGATTAACATAATTGACGCATCAGTTTTATAGCCTACAATATATCTTCCCCTTTTCCCATAGTGGGATTAAGGGGGTTAACTATAATAAGTGTTGCAATTGATTGTTGAACCGGGGATATTTTTTGTGGTACAATAGATGCCGCAATATTATTGGCATACAAATAAGATTTCCATATTAGAGCGATTGCGTTATTTCTGACTTGCTACTGGTATTTCATGGTTTTTTGGGCTGGAGAAGATAAAATGGAAAAAGGCATGATGTCCTTCTGGAGAGTGTTTTTCTTATTGATTGCCTTTGCTTTGTTTGGGCCTGCTCCTATTGCATCGGCCCGGATAATTGATGATTTTACTGTTGCACAGCCTCTTCTTTCAGCAACGAGTAGTAGTCCTGCATCTGGTACGACTACAGGAGCGGGCACCGCTATTATCGGGGGTACTCGCCGAGTGAATGTAACCTCAGTTGGTTCTTCCCCCGTTACGGTGGAAACCAACATGGGTGCCAACTTGGTATACTCCGAGCTTGGGGATGATGGGCTGGCCACCCTCACCTACTCCGGTACTGGAGGGGGTGGGTTGGGGGGATTGGACTTAACGGACGCAGGGGCAAGTAATGGCATTCTTATGCGCATGGTCAAGACCGATGCGGATTCTTTCATTGCCAACATTACGATCACTTCTGGGGGGGCAACTGCTACTTTTGATACCGGAGCTCTCACAGACATCGCTAATATATCCAGCAACATTGGGTTTCCTTTTAGTCGCTTTATTATAACAGGCGTGGGTTTTAGCTTTGCCAATGTTGACTCAATTGTCGTTAGATTGGATGTAGGAGTGGGCTCTCCGGTAGACGACCATGAGATTGACTTTATTGGATCGGCTTTTATTCCCCCGCTCACAGTGACTGAATCGTTTACGCCATCCACGATAGGGATTAATGGGACGAGTACGTTAACGATTTTGGTAGGGAATCCGACTGACAATCCGACGGCTACTGCGGTGGCGTTTACGAATATTTATCCTGCAAACGTGGTGAATGCGGCGATTCCGAATGCGACGACGACGTGTACAAGCGGGACGATCACCGGCGGAATTGCTGGTGAGTCAACAGTTGGATTGACGGGCGGTTCTATTCCCGCTGGTATGACTTGTACGGTGACGGTGGTCGTTACATCGGGTGTGGTTGGAGTGCATCAGGACTTTATACCCATTGGTGATGTGACATCGGCGAATGTGCCTCCGAATACGGTAGCGGCGACTGCGACGTTAACAGTAACGGCGACGCCGCCGACGGTGACGAAGAGTTTTAGTCCAACGACGATTGCTGTGAATGCGACGAGTACGATGACGATTACGATCAACAATCCATCGGGGAATCCAGCAGCGACGGGCGTGTCGTTTACGGATACGTATCCATTTGGGTTAGTGAACGCGGCGGTTCCGAATGCGACATCAACCTGTACAGGTGGTGCGGTGATTGGGGGAACGCTAACAGCCACAGCCAATGCAGGGAGTGCGTCGTTAACGGGCGGGAGTCTTCCTGCGGGTGCGTCGTCTTGTGTGATTACGATTACGGTGACATCAGGAACTGCGGATATGTATATCAATGAGATTCCTGGAGGTGTGTCAACGTTTAATATAGGTACGAGCACGCCGCCCACACCGCCAACGCTGACGGTGACGCCGACGCCGCCGACGGTGACGAAGAGTTTTAGTCCAACGACGATTGCTGTGAATGC
>JBBTNS010000002.1:50551-52457 GCA_038067655.1 Nitrospirota bacterium | reverse complement strand
CGACGCCGCCGACGGTGACGAAGAGTTTTAGTCCAACGACGATTGCTGTGAATGCGACGAGTACGATGACGATTACGATCAACAATCCATCGGGGAATCCAGCAGCGACGGGCGTGTCGTTTACGGATACGTATCCATTTGGGTTAGTGAACGCGGCGGTTCCGAATGCGACATCAACCTGTACAGGTGGTGCGGTGATTGGGGGAACGCTAACAGCCACAGCCAATGCAGGGAGTGCGTCGTTAACGGGCGGGAGTCTTCCTGCGGGTGCGTCGTCTTGTGTGATTACGATTACGGTGACATCAGGAACTGCCGGTTCTCATGTCAACACGATTCCAGCGGGTGGTGTAACGACGACGAATGCGGGTTCCAACACTGCGCCTGCGACTGCGACGTTGATAGTGACGGCGGCGGGTTTTCCGTTAGTCGTGACAGAGGTGTTTACGCCGGACTCTATTGGGATTAATGCGACAAGTACGTTAACGATTAGGGTGGAGAATCCGGCAGGGAATCCTCGTGCGGCTCGGGTGGCGTTTACGAATATTTATCCTCCAAACGTGGTGAACGCACCGGTTCCGAATGTGATAACAACCTGTCTTGGAGGGGAAGTTACGACACCGGCGGCAGATCGCGTGGCGCTATCACGTGCTTCTATTGAACCGGGTGAGAGTTGTACGGTTACGGTGGTGGTGACATCGGCTGTGGCGGGACCCTATCTGGATACGATTCCCGCGGGGCATGTGACATCAATCACTGTGCCTCCGAACGCGGTAGAGGCATCTGCGCCATTGTTTGTGAATGCACCATTGGTGGTAACAGAGGCGTTTTCCCCTGCCGTGATCGGGGTGAATGGAACGACCACGCTTACGATTACGCTAACAAATCCTGCTATAAATCCGCTGGTAGCGGATGTTGCCTTTATCAATCTTTATCCACCTAGGGTGGTCAATGCGTCTGTGCCAAATCCTGCGACCACTTGTGGTGGGTCACCCGGCACGCCAACTCCAAATAGTGTTGACTTATTGGGCGGTAGTCTTCCGCCAGGAGCGAGTTGTATGGTGACCGTGATCGTCACGGCTGCCCTGCAAGGGACTTATCTCGATACGATACTGATAGGAGATGTTACGTCAGTCACTGCATCAGGCACTATATTGTCCAATAGCGCGCCAGCGAATGCACCCTTGGTCGTCACTCCGCCGTTGGCATTGGAAAAACAGGTTGGTCGTACTGAAGCGACAGTGGGTGATTTTGTGCCGTATCTGCTTCGTCTAAAGAATCAAACAGATTTTTTAATGACAAGGGTCATTTTAACCGATAACCTGCCGATTGGGATGCGTTATCAGAACGGATCTGCAAGAGAAAATGGGAGTGTTCTTGCGGATCCAAGTATCAGCTCGGATGGCCGCAGGCTCAGGTTTAGCTTGAGTGACATTCCTGGTAATGGAACAACAACGTTAGAATATGTCATTTCTGTAACGGCAGGGGCGGTTCCGGGTAATGCGATTAACACTGCTATTGCGAATGCGGAGTATACTTTTGGTCCTGTGGAGTCGAACAGAGCGACTGCAGTCGTGCGTATCAAGGCAGCATTTTTCGGGCCATTTGGCACGATTATTGGGCGTGTGTTTGAGGGAGGCTGTAACGCCCCCTTGGAGGATCTGAATGGGGTTGCCAATGTTCGGATTGTTATGGAAGATGGGACGTATGCGCTGACCGATCAAAATGGACAATATCATTTTGAAGGGGTTCCAGAGGGAACCCATGTTGTCCAGTTAGATAAGGCGACGTTGCCCAATGAGGTGTTGGTTCTTCCGTGTATTCAAAATACCCGTTTTGCGGGCCGAAGTTTCTCGCAGTTTGTAGAGATGCAAGGTGGAATGTTGTGGCGTGCCGATTTTTACGCGGG
>JBBTNS010000002.1:0-50451 GCA_038067655.1 Nitrospirota bacterium | reverse complement strand
TTGTCCCGATTCCGTCTCTTCGTGTCAAGATAGCGGGAGAATGGGTGATGGCGCCGAAGCCGCCAGATCAGACATTTGAGATGGTGATTCGGTTTGATTTTGGTAAGCCTGATCTTTCTAGGCAGAAGCTTTCTCAGATGGATCCTTTGATTGATAAGTTAAAGGGGTTGCGTGTTAGCAAGTTAATATCTGTGGGACATACGGATCCGATTCGAGTCATTGAGGAGGCGCAAGATGATTTCATGGATAATCAAGTCCTTTCGATATTGCGTGCCAATTTGATTGCGACTTATCTTCGTGAGGGAATTGGATTTTCGCGGGATAAAGTAGCTATTTCTGGGCATAATTTCGAAAGGCCGATTCAGCCCGGCTTAGGTGAAGCAGAGCGAGCGACTAATCGCCGAGTTGAAGTGAAGATTATTGCCTCTGCGCAAGCGGACCCTGCGCGGTTATCGTATCGGATTGATGTAGAAGGCGGCGATGCGCCCGTGAGCGATGTCCGAGTGCATAGCGCTTTGCCGAAAGGGGCGCAATTCCTTTCTGGAACGGTTCGTGTGGACGGTGTTGTTTCTGGCGATCCTGTGATCGGCAAAGACCGGATGGTCTTTGCATTGGGCGATCTGGAAGCGAACGCTCGTCGTGTGATTACGTTTGATGCGGTTGGGGAGTCGTTGGTCTCGAATCGTCATGTGATGCGGGCGCACTTTGAGAATGGGATCGCGGTGCTTAGACCTTCCGAGCAGGTGCAGTTAGAGAATATTGCGAATGAGTTATCCGGCGAGTCGTTTGATTATTTAGAGGTGATTGGGCATACAGATAGTAATTTGATTCTTGCGCCAGAGAAGATTGGTTTTTCGGATAACCAAGCGTTGTCGGAGGGGCGGGCGAAGCTTGCCGCCGATTATTTAATGGATCGGTTATTGCTTCCTGCGCAATATGTTCGGATGACTGGGAAGGCGGCGACGGAACCGATTGGAGATAATACGACGGATGAGGGTCGTGCGTTGAATCGTCGTGTTGTTGTCATTGCGCATGAGAAGCCGGAAGGGACGGCCTGTCCTGAGGAAGGGCGGTTTGAGATTAGTTCCTATGCGTTATTTAGTGCAGGGAAGGAAATTGACTTAAAGACGCCGATTTCAGAAGCGACGGTGCCGTGTAAGAGTTCTCTGTCCTTCTTGGAGGCTCCGAGCCAGCGTTCTGAGTCTTTCTTAATAGATACTCCGACGTCTTCATTGGCGTTTTCTCATGAGGGGTCGAAAGTCGTAGAAGGGAATAAGCCGGTTTTGTATGCGATGGCGGGGGCATTTGATGTTGAGCCGGTTTCTTCTGGTACCCTCGTTGGAAGTGATGTTGCTTTGTCGCCCAACGGCAGTGCCATTTTCCCACGTTCCGTTGGGCAGGTGGAGTTTCTTGCTGACCGGTCCTATTTGATTGCGGACGGGATAACGGTACCGACGATAGCGGTGCGGTTGGCGGATGAATTGGGGAATCCAGTGAAATTTGGGGAGGCGGGATCGTTTGTGGTTTTGCCGCCGTATCGTGGGTTAGAACAATTGGAGATGGATCAGAAGCGGGTGTTAGCCGGGATGGATCGTTTTGATCCGAAGTGGAAAGCGGACGGGAACGACGGGATTGTGTTTATTAAATTGGCGCCGACGACACAAACGGGCGAAGCCGTCATTCAAATTCGTGGTGCTGCGCTTGATGGTGTAGGGGCTGGTTCTTTCACGACCAACGGGAGTGACATTCTGCGAGTTGTGCTACAACCTGATTTGCGTGATTTTATTTTGGTGGGATTTGCGGAAGGGACGGTTGGGTATAACACGATCAAGGACAATCATGAGGCGGCGTTTGCCGATAAGATTGAGGACAACGTGTATACCGATGGTCAGGTGAGTTTGTACGCGAAGGGGAAGATTTCCGGGGAATGGCTGATGACGTTGGCGTTTGATTCTGACAAGCCGGAGCATTTGCGTCGGAAGCAGAGTTTGTTTGGTGTGGTGGATCCGGGTCAATTTTATACCCTGTACGGGGACGCGACTGGGCAAGGGAAAGATGCGCAATCGCAGCGTAATCTTTATATCAAGGTAGAGAAGAAGGCGTTTTATGCGATGTTTGGGGATTTTGAGACGGGGTTAGATCAGACGCGGCTTGCGCGTTACAGCCGGTCGCTCAATGGTGTGAAGGCGAATTATTCTGGTGACAAATTACTCTTTACGGTGTTTGGCGCTGAGACGCCGCAGCATTTTGTCAGAGACGAGATTCAAGGAGACGGGACATCTGGTCTGTATAAGCTAAGCCGCGGCGGCTTGGTGTTAAATAGTGAGCGGATTCAGATTCTGACGAAAGATCGCTATCATGCGGATAAGACGGTACAGACGAGAGAGCTAACCCGTCATTTAGATTACGATATCGACTATGGCGCTGGGACGATTTATTTTAGGGAACCCATCCAAGCGAGAGATTTTAATTTAAATCCGATTTTTATTATTGCGAACTACGAGACGTTGGGGGTTTCTGATCAGGAGTTAAATGCGGGTGGTCATGTTGGGGTGAAGCTGTTTGACGGGAAGTTAAAGTTAGGTGCGTCGCAGATTCGAGATGAGAACGACGATACACGAACTGATTTGACGGGATTGAACGCGGCGTTAAAGATTGGTGGGACAGCGCTTCGGATTGAGGGTGCGCTATCGGAGCAGACCGGGAATAATGCGATTGATGCGGACGGTTTTTTGGTTGAGCTTGAGCATCAAGCGGATCGTTGGGGATTATTAGCGTATACGAATCGGCTCGATGCGGGGTTTGGTGTGAAGCAGCAATCGGTTGCTGACATTGGCCGCGAGCGGTATGGACTATCGGGGCGTTTGAAGATTACGGATGTTTTAGGTTTATCGGCGGAGGTATCGCGTGATGAGAGTGTCGCGACGACGCAGAAGCGAGAGGTTCTGTCGTCGAAGTTAGAATACAAACGGGAGTCTTTGTCGTTGTTTGGGGGCGTGCAAGTCGCGAGAGATAAAGTATCTGCGACGACGAGTGCATTTGAGTCGCATGAAGTGAATGTGGGAGCGACGAAGCGGTTATTGAGTGACGCTTTGGAGGTGTCTATTCGTGCGGATGTGTCGCTGGATAATAGTAAGAATAGCAGCATTGATTATCCGTCTCGATATTTGGTGCAGGCGGGTTACAGCCTCACAAAAGATGCGAAGTTAATTGTAGCGCATGAGATGAGTGACGGGGAATCGTTTGACACGCAGATGACGCGGTTTGGGTTGCAGGCGAATCCATGGGCGGGAGCCAGGTTGTCAAGTACGTTGAATCAGAGTATCAGCGAGCAGGGGGCGCGTCAGTATGCGTCGTATGGGTTGTCGCAATCGTTTCTGATTAATGATCGTTGGGGGGTGGATTTTTCGTTGGACCAGAGCCGGACATTTAATGAATCGGAAACACAATCTCCGGTGAACAATGTTGTTCATCCGATTGCGTCGGGAGGATCTTTGGGCAGCGGCGTATTGCACGATGATTATTTAGCGGTATCAGCGGGAGCGACGTATCGGCATTTGCTCTGGTCATGGAATATCAGAGTAGAGAATCGGAATGCGGGTATTGAGGATCGGGTGGGTGTGACGACGGGCTTTTTAAGAGAGGCGAAAGAGGGCGTTGCCTTTGCGTCGTCTATCCGATATTTCGAGACGAATCGTGAAGTGGGTGCGCAGGGGCAATTGGGGAATGTGAATTTGTCGGTTGCGTATCGGCCGTTGGGCTTCAATTGGTCTGTTTTAGATCGGTTGGAGTTAAGACATGAGACGTCGAAATATGGCACTGGGGTTCCCAATGCTGGGCTGTTTGGTGCCGGGAGTCTTTCGCAAAGTGGAGAGGCGAGATCGCAGGCGGTGATTAATCACTTGAATATCAATCGCGTGTCGAAGGCGTGGAGTCAAACGGACATCGAGGGGAATATACTTTCGTTAAATGAGCGGAATCAGTGGTCTATTTATTACGGGTCGAAATATTCGTTTGATCAATATAATGGGACTGAGTATAAGGGGTATACCGACTTAATCGGCTTTGATGTGCGTCATGACATTAAGACGTGGCTGGATATTGGATTACATGCGAGTCGGTTGAATTCGTACAATGATGACAATTATAAGTATGCGGTTGGGCCGTCCATTGGGATTACGCCTGTGAGAAATGGGTGGCTGTCGTTGGGGTATAATGTGAGTGGTTTTTATGATCGAGATTTTACGAGGGCAAGATATACGGCACAAGGATTTTACTTCACGATCAGGGTGAAGTTCGATCAGGAAACAAGACTCCGCTAAGTGTAGAAGCTCAGGATACAGACCTAATCTGGCAGAGAAAACAGTTTTTCCTTGACAAAATCCGTCTTAATTCATTATAATCAGGACTTTGGAAAATTGGTGAAGGTGAGGATCTAAATATGTCACGTGTTGGTCGAAAAGTTATTGTGGTTCCAGCTGGGGTTGCCGTTAGCGTTCGTGATCAGAAGGTTTTTGTGAAGGGGCCTAAGGGAGAAAGTAATCTTCCTCTGCCGCCGTCTATCTCCGTTGCGATTTCACCCAAGGAGATTTCTGTGAGTCGGGCAACAGATAATCGGGATGATCGTGCGTTACATGGTCTCATTCGAAACGAAATCTATAATGCGGTTGTCGGAACAACGGAAGGCTATCAGAAGATTTTGGAAATTACCGGCGTTGGATTCAAGGCCGCTGTTGCTGGACGCAATTTAACATTGAATTTGGGTTTTTCTCACCCGATTGTCTATCCATTGCCACAGGGGATTGATGCCTCTGTTGAAAAGCAGACTGTTGTCTCGATCAAAGGGTTTGATAAGTACCTTGTGGGGCAGGTTGCCTCCAAGATACGTGCGCTCAAAAAACCGGAGCCTTACAAAGGCAAAGGTATTAAGTATAAAGATGAGCAGATTATAAGAAAAGAAGGGAAGTCCGGAAAGAAATAATATGAAGACAGCAAAAAGAGTTTTAGCCAGAGAACGAAAGCATAAAAGGGTCCGTAAAAAGATTTTCGGTACACCAGAGCGGCCGCGTCTATCTGTTTATCGCAGCTTGGATCATGTTTATGCACAGGTTATTGACGATCTTTCTGGAAAAACGCTAGTTTCTTTTTCCTCGTTGAATCAAGAGGGATTGCCTGCAGATTCCTCCAAGTCGGATAAGGCGAAAGCCGTGGGAGAGAAGGTGGCCGCTTTAGCTCAGGCTGCGAATATTAAGAGTATTGTTTTTGATCGGGGTGGCTATCTGTACCACGGAAGAGTCAAGGCACTTGCTGAGGCTGCCCGTGCTGGCGGCCTTCTTTTCTAGTTGATTTTTATATCAAAGTGAGGAATCGGTAGTATGTATGTGAAAAAGTCAGAACCGGATGCCCAAGGTCTAAAAGATAAGATCGTTTTTATTAATCGTTGTTCTAAGACGGTTAAGGGTGGAAAGCGATTTTCATTTGCAGCGATTGTGGTTGTTGGGGATCAAAAAGAGAAGGTCGGAATGGGAAAAGGAAAGGCCGCTGAAGTTCCGGAAGCGATTCGTAAAGCAATCGAAAACGCAAAGAAACATTTAATCACCCTTCCAAAGATGACTAATACGATTCCTTTTCAAGTTATCGGTCATTATGGTGCAGAAGATGTGTTATTAAAGCCGGCCTCTGCTGGGACAGGGATTGTCGCGGGTGGGGCAATGCGTGCGGTGATGGAGGTGGCGGGCATTACAAATATATTGTGTAAATCCATGGGAAGTGGCAATCCTTGTAACGTCGTTCGTGCCACATTGCATGGGCTATCTCAATTAAAACAGCGTGAAGAGGCAATACAAATGAGGCATACCCCTGCAGTTCCGCTAGATTAGGGGTGCCATTAGGATCGGTCTTTTTAGGCCTAACTTTCGGAGATATTATGAAACAGCTTTCTATTACATTGAAAAGAAGCTATATTGGTAGGCCAAAAAAGCATCGGTTGGTTGCTTTAGGTTTAGGGCTAACAAAAATGAATAAAACGGTTCTTCTTCTGGATACGCCGGAGATTCGGGGAATGGCCCATAAGATCTGTCATTTAGTTTCTGTCGTGGAGGTATCGAGTGAAAATTAATGAGCTCTATCCGGGAGAGGGAGCGAGAAAAAAAGAAAAGCGAATTGGACGTGGGCCTGGTTCCGGTCACGGGAAGACCTCTACGAAGGGGCATAAGGGGCAGAAAGCAAGATCGGGGGGTGTCAAGCCGCCTGGATTTGAAGGGGGCCAACAGCCGCTGATTCGACGTGTTCCAAAGCGGGGTTTCCGTTCCATTTTTCGGAAAGAATATGCAATTGTGAATCTGGAACAGTTGGAGCGCTTTGACGCAAATACCGTTATTAATCCAAAGATGCTTGAGGAAACGGGTATCATTAAAAAGGGCGAAGTTAAGATTTTAGCAGAAGGAACGCTCACAAAGCCGTTTATTGTTTGCGCCCATAAATTTAGCCTGCAGGCCGTTGCAAAAATTGAATCGGCTGGTGGAAAAGTGGAGCGCTTATCTGCGTCTTAAATTGTGTTTGAGCGATTCTTAACCAGTATTCGCAATATCTTCAAAATTGTCGAGCTACGACAACGGATTTTATTGACCGCTGCCCTATTGGCTGTTTTTAGAGTGGGAGCGCATGTTCCAACGCCTGGGGTGAATAACGACGCGCTTCGAGAGTTTTTAACTCAGAAGGGTGGGCCCCTTATGGGGTTCTTAGATATCTTTTCCGGCGGTGCACTTTCTCGTCTTTCGATTTTCTCCCTCGGCATTATGCCCTATATCTCTGCATCTATTATTATGCAGCTTCTCACGGTTGTGGTTCCTACACTCTCGAAATTAGCAAAAGAAGGGGAGCAGGGCCGAAAGAAGATTACGCAATATACCCGCCTTGCAACCATCGGTATTGGACTCATTCAGGCAATGGGGATTGCTATCGGTCTAGAAGGGATGAATGAGGGTATTTTTGTGCAAAACCCCGGCTGGCGGTTTCGAATAATGACCATGATTACCATTACAGCGGGGACTGCCTTCTTGATGTGGCTCGGAGAGCAGATTACAGAACGGGGGATTGGTAACGGGATTTCATTGATCATTTTTGCGGGAATTGTTGCGGGCATTCCGTCCGCGATTTTCAGCACCTACCAACTTTACCAAGCGGGTGAGGTGAGTATTTTCTTTATTACTTTTCTTTTATTCCTGATGGTTGCGGTGACCGTCGCAGTTGTCTTTTTAGAATCGGGTCGAAGGAAGATTCCTGTTCAATATGCGCGTCGTGTTGTGGGACGAAAGGTGTATGGTGGGCAGTCCACCCATATCCCTTTAAAAATTAATACGGCTGGGGTGATTCCTCCGATTTTTGCTTCCTCGCTCATTGCGTTTCCAGCGACATTAGCGGGTTTTATTACAGTACCGTGGGTTCAGTCTGTGAGCGCTTATTTGTCTCCCGGCACATTTTTTCATTCGATACTATACACTTTGTTGATTGTCTTTTTTGCATTTTTCTACACGGCGGTTGTTTTAAATCCGGTTGATATGGCCGATAATATGAAAAAGTATGGCGGATTTATTCCGGGGATTCGTCCCGGCGGCAATACTTCCGATTATATTTACCGTGTGTTAACCCGTATTACGCTTGTGGGGGCATGCTATTTGGCCTTGGTTGCCGTCTTGCCGGAAATTTTGATTTACCGGTTTGGGGTTCCCTTCTTTTTCGGGGGAACGTCGCTTTTGATCGTGATTGGCGTTGGTTTAGATACGGCGCAACAGATTGAGACACAAATGTTAACGCGCAATTATGAGGGATTTTTAAAGAAAGGCCGGATTACCGGGAGAGGTGCAGGCGCCTGATGAGGCTCATCTTTTTAGGGCCGCCCGGGGTTGGAAAAGGAACACAGGCAAAACGGCTTTCACAAGAACTAAGTATTCCTCATGTAGCGACGGGTGATATCCTGCGTGTCGCTATTTCCAAGGGGGATGCGAATGGAAAAGAGGCCAAGTCGTATGTTGATTCTGGAAAGCTTGTTCCGGATGAGCTTGTAATTCGGATTATTAAATCCAGGCTGTCAGATGTGGATATGCGGGAGGGCTTTATCTTAGACGGCTTTCCTAGAACCAATGAACAAGCCGATGCTTTGTCCAATATGGGGGAATCCGGGAAGGTTGATCGCGTTTTATTTTTTGAAATGAATGAGTCAGGGTTGGTTCTACGGCTTGCGGGACGTCGAACCTGTCCAAAATGTAATGAAATATACCATTTAGTAAATCGTCCTCCGAAGAAGGAATCGCTTTGCGACACTTGCGGGGGCGGCCTGATTCAAAGAAAAGATGATCATTCTGATACGGTTTTGGAACGCCTGTCTGTCTATAAAAAAGAGACGGCTCCGCTCATTATGTATTATGAGAAGGAAAGATTGCTTTCTCATATTGATGCCAATGGTGCTTTCGAGGTGGTAGAGCAGCGTGTAATGGCAGCGGTGCTGCGTACGGCGTAACGCGACGCTTCACTATCGAGTCTGTTGAAATAGTATATTTTTGGGCATGCACCTTCGTATGTTTGATGACGTAATGATCAGTGGGTATGATTATATTAAAATCTGCGGACGAGATTGCAAAAATTGCTCACGCCAGTCAAATTGTGGCGGAGGTTTTGTCCGGACTGAAGCAGTATATCAAGGCCGGGATGACCACAAAAGAATTAGACGCTTTCGCGGAGAGCTGGATTAGAAAACGGGGCGGTATCCCTGCATTTAAGGGGTATCACAATTTTCCGGCGACACTTTGTATTTCGATCAACGATGAAGTGGTTCACGGGATTCCGTCGTCCAAACGGGTGGTTGAAGAGGGAGATATTGTTGGGTTAGACTTGGGTGTCATCTACCAAGATTTTTATGGCGATGCCGCGCTGACCGTTGGGATTGGGACGCTTCCTGCCGAGACCCGTACGTTAATTGAAGTGACAGAGGCTTCTCTTTATGCAGGGATTGCTGAGGCGAAGGTGGGGCAGCGTCTTTCGAATATTTCGAATGCGGTGCAGACTTGTGCAGAGGCCGCTGGGTTTTCTTTGGTGACGGCTTTTGTGGGGCATGGGATCGGCCGGAATCTTCATGAAGATCCGCAGGTTCCTAATTTTGGCCCGCCTGGAAAAGGGCCGAGACTGAAAGAGGGAATGACGTTGGCCATTGAGCCGATGGTGAATATGGGGAAGAGTGCTGTCCGTGTTTTGTCGGATGGATGGACGGCCGTAACGGTCGATCATTCTTTATCAGCCCATTTTGAGCATACGATTTCGATCACGAAGGATGGGCCTGTGATTTTATCCAAAGTCTGATTGAGAATATTATTTTTATGGCAAAAGAAGACGTAATAGAGACAGAGGGGAAGATTTTGGAAACATTGCCGAATGCGATGTTTCGTGTTGCATTGGAAAATGGGCATTGTGTTCTTGCCCATATTTCAGGTAAAATCCGCATGCACTATATCAAGATCGTTCCTGGAGATAAGGTCAAGATTGAGTTATCTCCGTATGATTTAACCAAAGGGCGGATTACATATCGGTTCGGCCGAGAAAAGATTGTATAAGGGAGAAAAAGGTGAAAGTTCGTTCGTCAGTAAAAGGGATTTGTGCGAAGTGTAAGATGATCCGTCGAAAAGGGGTGCTTCGGATTATTTGTAAAAATCCGCGTCATAAACAACGGCAAGGGTAAATCTTCGCATTTGGCAGTTTTGTATAATAGATTTATTTTCAAGATAGATTCAGGAGATAACAAAAATGGCACGAATTGCTGGGGTGGATTTACCCCGCGAAAAAAGAGTAGAGGTCGGATTAACTTATATTTATGGTATCGGACGTCCCTCGTCTGCTCGGATATTAAAAGAGGCCGATGTTGATGTAAATACCCGTGTAAAGAATCTCAAGGAAGAGGAAGTCTTACGCATTCGTGAGGCGATTGAGAAGGGAACTCGCGTGGAAGGAGATCTTCGCCGTGAAATCTCGATGAACATTAAACGGCTTATGGATATTGGTAGTTACAGGGGAATTCGTCATCGGCGCGGTCTCCCTGTGCGCGGGCAGCAGACCCGTACCAATGCCAGAACGCGCAAAGGCCCCAAGAAACATACGATTCGCAAAAAAGACGCTAAAAAATAGGGGTCCTGCGGACGGCGTGAGGCTTCGCGCGAAAACCACAGATATCGGGGGGAAATGAAAATTCCGATGGAAACGTGCCCTGTGAGTATCCGCACGCGATGCTCGACCCGCAGCACCGGTTTCACACTCATTGAGGTCATGATCGCTTCCGTCATCATGGTGGTTGTCCTGACGGCTTTTTACCAGTTGCTCACCTTTTTCTCTCGTGACTATGAATCACAGCTTGCGATTGCAGAAACACATCAACAGTCGCATGTTGCACTCTCTCTTTTCAGAAACGAAGTTCAAAATACGGGACTATCCACGACCACTGCCACTTTTCTTGGTCCTCAAACAAATGGTCGTGTTCCAGTGGCGTGTCAACGCGGACAAAGAAATGCTGAGCCAATTATGGAGGTATCCGAAACAGTTTTTCACTTCATGGTGGATGTGGACAGTAGCGGCACGTTTAATAAAAACAATGACAACAATGAGGACGTTCGATACGAGTGGGTCGGGAAGTCGGGCCGAGCACTTTGTGATAAGCAGAATAATACAAGAGGCCCCAATACGCTTTACCGAGATACGGGTGGGGGACTTCAAGAGGTTGCATCAGGTATCACCAACTTTAAACTCCGCTATTTTGATGAAGGTGACGTATTGATTCCTGAAAACGCCCTGATGGATAAGCGAAATCAGATTCAGAAAATAGTGTTAACCATAAAATCATCTTCGGGTCAAAATTTGAATCGGAAGGATTCGGAATGGAACACCGAGATTTACCTGAAAAATATCGGATAATCAGCGGGAGCATCGTATCGACGCAAGCAACGCGAGGCGCAGCCCTTTTCATCGTCATGATGGGGCTTATGTTGGTGAGCGGCCTTGGTCTTTTTGTATTGCAAAACGGAACAACCCAGTTGCAGATTGCGCGTTATACTCAAAAAGAGATCACTCAAAATGCCCTCATGGATTCGGGTATTGATCTCGCACTTTCTTGGTATCGCCGTCCGGAAGGCTCTCCAAATCCTGCCTTTTTTAATCGTAAGTGTGGGGGGGACGAAACAGAGTCTCCACTGACCTTTGATCATGAAATGGAGATCGGAGGGACCCTTTCATTTGAGTTTTCCAAATTAAAAGATCGTTGCAGGGTAAGGGTCAGGGATCCATTAGGAAGAAATGTTGAAGTGTTTCTAACCTCTAATCCGATGCCCCCGGTTCTCGAGGATCTCTCTTTCGACAAGCGTGACCAGGATTCTGAGCGAGAGAAGGAAACCCCGAAAGTTCTCCCCTTTCCGAATCATGAAATAAAGCGATTTGTGAAGCGATTTGGCCGTTATTTGACGATTTCAAAAAATGGCCTCCTTGAAGAAAATGGAGTGGAGGTCGTGTCGTTTGATTCTCTTTTTGCGAATGGGGAAAAAAGAGAATTGGTCTATATTGACAATCATGGTACGACGATTCATGTGGGCAAGGGCCCATATACTGGCTATTTTTATTTTTCAGGCCCTATCGAGATTGAAGGGGGTACGCCCCATTCGATCAATTTTAATCGCATTAATCTGGATGGATTTTTCTATACGAATGGGGAGATTACATTGCGGGATGTTTTTTCTGTCCATGGTGCGATCTATGCCGGTCGCGGTTTAACTGGGGAGGGCGTGGATCAGCTCGATATCGAGTATAATGAGGAATATAGAATCCCCTTTTTTGAAGACGTTGTCCCCCTGATCCCTCAGAGAGGAACCTATAAAGGGCAGCCATACAATAAGTAATCCACTACATAATGATGCTCCCTATCCTTCCTAAAATAAAATAAAAAACTGAGTATATTCTGTAATGTATTGTTATTGTTATATTTTTATCTAGGCATTTTTATTGCTTATATTTATGCGGGAGGGTTAGATGAGAACGATCGGGAGATACGGCTTTTCTTTAATTGAGGTGATGGTTGTTGTCGCGATTGTTGTTGTTATTGTCGTGATGGCAATTCCAAATTATCAGGTGTGGGTGGCAAACAATAGATTGAGAAGTGATATGCTTGATATTCGGGGGGGGCTGCAGATCGCCAGAATGACGGCGATGGCAACGGGTCAGACCACTACAGTAGAGCTTATTCCGGGAGTTGCTGGGGCCGAGGCGAATACATGGCGGGTTTTTATTGATAATGGTGGTGTTGCTGGAGGGAATGGGGTTGCACGGGATGGTATTTGGAATGGATGTGAGACGATTATTGGGGAGTCAGGAAAGCAGCAGGTTCCATCCGGTCTATGTGGGGGCTTAATGCCGAATTTAACTCGAACTTTAAAAGGAGGCATTACATTTCCTGACCCTATTTCTGTTACCTTCTCTAGTTCGGGGCGGAGGGTGATTCCTCCAGGCAATGATCCAGTGTCCACAAATCTTGTAAACGCGAATGGGAATGAGAAAGCAATTAATATTATCCCTTCAGGTGAGATTCTATGAGGAAAATTAAGATGAAAATGGAGAATGGTTTTACGATGATCGAAGTGATGATTTCCCTTGTGATCTTGACCATTGCTGTCCTTGCCATTGCGTCTGCGGATATCGCCATTCTAGGACAAAGTGCGCAGAGTGCTAACAGGCTGAAGGCGGTTACTACCGCCGAGAATATGATTGAAATGGTGCGTCGAAACAATAAGATGGCGGCTGCCTATAATTTTAACGTAGGAACCGATCCCGTTGTTCTTTCTGGGGTGCCAACGATGGCCGAAATTGATCGCCAGAACTGGCAGGTTCAAATTCAGCAGGCCATTCCAGGGATGATTGGAACCGTGGCAACAGGTTTAGTCGCAGGGGTGTCGGGTATGAGGGTTACAGTGACAATCGGCAGGCCGGTGCCCGCGGGCCTTCCGCCAGATAATATTCTTACACTCAATTCCTTTGTAGGGCAATAAAATGAAAGAGAAGGGATTTACATTAATTGAGCTGATGGTCGGGATTGCCATGGTGGGTGTTGTCACAACTGCAATCTATCAATTTTATATCGATACATTTTTCTTTCAGGCCAACCAAGATCGAAGAAAAGATATGCAGGTGAGGTTACAATTAGCGATGGATATTTTAGTGAGCGATATTCGGGCGGCGGGCTTTGGAACGATAGACCCTCTCGATAGTGGTGTTTCGAAAGGATATTTCCGATGTGCAGGGGTGCTCCCAGATGTTCGTATTGCGCTTGGAGGATTCTGTATTCCGGTTGCGCCCATTAATAGTAACGACGGGCCGGATGGTTTAATCATTTCTGGGGCAAAACAATTTGTAGGAACGTTGGAGGCAGGAGCCAATCCTGGTATAAGCGCGAGCACCATCGTTGTGACCCCCCCAGGAGGAACTCAACTGATTGAGGGAGGGAATCTGATTACAATTGGCGGGTTCTTTACATCGGCTGTTGGCGCAGTCGCGGACAACGCCGTAACGCTTAACACATCCTTACCGCCAGACCAGGTCTATCCTCCTGGGATTGGGGTTTTTACAGTACAATCCCTGCTGTACTCTATTGGGCCGTCTAACTTAGCCAATGCGCCGGGTCCTGCTCTCTTGGCGGCACCCGCCGGTGGAGGACCTCCGGTTGTGATTGCAACCGGGATTGAAGACTTACAAGTTAGCTACCTCTTAAACAACCAAAACCCAGCAGTGGGGCCGATTGCTGTTGATACCCCTGTGGACGGGAACGGATTTTTCCCTGAGTCAAAGCTGGGCTACCTTGCGATGCGGGTCTCGTTGGTGGCGACAATGCCCGATGGGAATCCTGACTATAAGAGCGGTAAGCCTCCTTTGTTATTAGAAGATCGTTCGAGGGCAGGGGAGGCTCCGGGCAGGCTCAGGCGAATGGTTCTAACCCGAGTGGTAGAATTAGTGAATGATGGCTGTGGCCCAAATGATCCTCGTTGCTAATGTTAGGGATTATAAAAATGAGCGGTATTAGACTTTTAAAGATGGGCAGAAAAAACAACGGATCGATTCTGATTACAGTGGTCTTGACCGTTGCTTTGGTGACAGCGCTGATTGTGATGGCATTGACAAGCGGTATGATCGGACAGTCGGTTTCAATCCAGCATGTACGAGAAAGGAGGCTTGCGCAATGTTCACAGTCAGCACTGATGGTTGCGTATGATGTGTTGGCGAAGGTCTCTGATGAAGGGGCTAGTCAAATTGCTCTGATTAACTCAAAAACCGAGGATACGGCGGGTACGAAGGGTACAGGAATATCGGTTTCAACCAACCTGGCAAGGGGAGACGACACCCTGAATGATTTTTTCGAAGAACTGAGTCCAAACGACACTTTAGTTCTAGATGATATTCTAGCAGTGGGTGGTGCTGCCGCCGCAAATATAACAATTAAGGCTGGAACATTTGCTCCTGAGTGTGGTGCATCTTCTGTTGATGTGGATTATTTATTTTATAATTCGTTGCAGGGATTCGCGCGGACAACTTCAGGGCATCCGCGTAAGGCAGGAGGCGCTGGCTGTGGCAAAGGGGATTATTATTCTATTATAGCAATGACGGTTCCTACAGGGGGGGCAGTTCCCCCGATAGGGAATCAGACTGCAATGTCTATTGCGCGTTCCGCTTTTTTTAAGTGTCTATAGATGAATTCAAAGGAGGGATTGAAATGAAAACAGTAAATACAAAGAAACAGTGGGCATTTTTTTTAGTGATGATGCTGGGGCTGGTTGGGCCCAATTTCTCTTGGGCATCGCAGCCCACCGCTCTTGAACTGAGCTCCATTCCTCCCTTTTTAAGTCCAGATGCGAAACCGAACATTCTACTTTTACTAGACAACTCCGGGAGTATGGCAATCTGTGCTTATGCTTCCTCTGCCTATTTCTGTAGTGTTCCTGAACAAATACAGCTTTTTACTGAGATGGGCTATAGGGCGGCAGACGCGAGAGGAAATCGGACGCAATTTACAGGGTATTTTGATACGAACAAATGCTATGCATATAATGTTGATCGATTTACGCCTGCTGGACCCAGGACGGGTTCTCCATTGGGTTGTCGCGATTCCTCCAGGCCGTGGGATGGCAATTTTTTAAACTGGCTGACCATGAGCAGGATGGATATCTTGAAAAGTGCCTTAACAGGCGGACAATGCGATGTCATTAGGTCGGATAAGGACAAATGCGCTACGCTGATTAAGAAACATGGGACGTTTCGGCGGATTGTTAAGTTTGATAATGTGGGTCCCTCTAGCACATTTCCTGGCGTTCGATGTACTGAAGTCATTGGTTCTGAGCTTCTTGTTTGGATAGGCACGAACCCTGTATTAGGGTGGTGCCCCTCAATCACTCAATCGACAACAGATAAAACAAAATTTGTAAGATTCAAGCTTCGAGTGCAGGTGGAGGATCCGGCACAGGCGGTAGGGGTTATTCAAAAGACTGCGGGTCTTGCCCGTTTTGGCCTTTTTGTGTTTAACCATAGCCAAGGTTCAAAAAAATTGGTGGATTTTGGAGGCAATGTTCTTGAGATTATTAAGAAGGTAGAAGAAATGGCTCCCACCATGAATACGCCCCTTGCCGAGTCGCTTTACGAGGCGATCCGATACTATGCTCAAATTCCTCCCCAATATGCTCCTGCTGATTATACTGTAGGTACTACGACTGACCCATATTATCAAAACGTAAGTCGAGACTCAAAAAAAGAGGATTATCAGTGGGTGAGTTGTTGCAATTCGTTTGTGCTTCTTGTGACAGACGGACTCCCGACGCAGGATACAGATATCCCTGTGGAGCTTAGAGACTTTGCTGTGCGTACAGGGCTTTATGAGAGTCCAGGGCATCATGATGTCTGCTCTCCTTACCACGCACCTGTTCCACGTCGTTGCGTAGGGCCTATTAGTAGAAGTGGGATGACTCACTATTTGGATGATGTTGCTTATTGGGGGCATATAACCGATTTGCGTCCGGAATCCGGGCCCATTGCACACATTAAAGGAATTGATGGTATTAGTCCGCAAGAGCCTACAACGAATCCGGGGGGAGGGAGACTATCTGGAATGCAAAGTGTGACGCTTTATACCCTTCTCACTTTTACGAAGCCTTCCACAGTAGGAACGAGCACAGCAACGACCACACCGTTTAGGCCAAATGTAGTAAGCGATGCGGCGAAGTTTGGTGGCTTTAATGATCAGAATGATAATCAGAAGCCCGATCTGCAATCGGAGTGGGATATCGTTAATAACGAATCACGTGTAGCAATTCCAGATGGGATCCCGGATCATTATTTTGAAGCCAAGAATGGTGAGCAGATGAAGAATGCGCTTCTAACGGCGATTTATGCGATGGGCGAGAAGACGGCTGCGGCATCTGCCGTTTCACTTTTATCAACCTCTTCAACCGGCGAAGGGGCTGCTTATCAAGCGTACTTTCTCCCCACTGTTTCCGAAGTGTCAGGACCCGTCTCTTGGGTGGGGCATTTACAGGCCTTTTTTGTGGATGATCGCGGACAGCTTAGGGAAGATGCGGGTGGAGATCGAAAATTGGTGTTAAATAAGGACGCCATTATCAGGACTTTCTATAACGAAACCTCCAGGAAGACACAAGCGCTTCGGTGCCAGTCAGATGAGACGGGGAAAGTCGTCAAAAATGCGGCTGGTAAAGATGCTTGCACTACCATTGGTGACCTTGAAGATGTGGCCCATTTATGGGAAGCAGGCAAATTGCTAGCGACGAACCCTGCAAACGAGCGGAATATTTGGACACAGACGGATGAGCGGGGTGTGTTTCGGTTTCAAGGCGGGGCGGCCGATCATCTAGCACCCTATCTAAGGGCGACCAACTCAGCTGAAAGCGAAAATATTATTAACTTTATCCGTGGAGAAGCAGTCACGGGGCTTCGTAATCGAGTAAGAGTTGTTGGGGATAAAGCTGTTACATGGAAATTAGGTGATATCATTCATTCAGATCCAACTGTGGTTGCTGCTCCCCTTGATGCACTAGATAAGAAATATGGCGACACATCTTATATCCGATTTGTTGATCAATATAAAAAGAGACGGCAAGTGATCTATGTTGGCGGAAACGATGGAATGCTTCATGCTTTTAACGGTGGGTTCTACCATTCGGGTGATGATCCCGACACCTCTGAAAAAGAGAATGGCTATTTCAAGACGATAAGGCCGGAGGGTGGTGGCCATGTTCCTTTGGGCAAGGAGCTTTGGGGCTTTATTCCTCAAGAGCTATTACCCCATCTGAAATTTATTACGTCAACAGAATATACGAAGGATCAACATTTTTATTTTGTTGATGGCACTCCGAGTGTTGTAGATGCTCGGATATTTGAACCAGATGCAGATCATCCCAATGGCTGGGGAACGATTTTGATCGCCAGCATGCGACTGGGCGGCGCATTGTATCCGCTTAATCTCAATCCGAGTGCGAATACAAATACAACAGATCCTGGAGAAGATCGATTTCGATCTGCTTATTTTGCCTTCGACATTACGAATCCGGAAAGACATGTAGGCGATGCTCCTGCTGCGCCTAAATTTCTTTGGGCTTTTAGAGATGCGGATTTAGGGTTTACCAAGGGGGTTCCTGCGGTTATGAGAATGAAGTCAGATTTGGTATCTGGGGAGGATAAAGGAACGTGGTACGCTGTCTTTGGATCGGGGCCTCTTTCCTACAATGGAGAACGGGAGGTTGTGTCTAACACGAACCGGTTTGGAAACGTAAACGAATATGGCCATTTTTATGTTGTTGATCTAAAAACGGGCAATCTGGTCCATAAAAGACAAATAGACCAAGATAATCCGGATAGATATGCCTTCATGGGAGACCCCTCTACCATTGATCTTGAGACAGATTTTATAATAACGACGGATGGGACGGGGAAGAAGCGTGCCAAAAAACAGTATATTACAGACGGCGTCTATATTGGGAAAACGTATGGCACAAAGAACAGTAACGACATTTGGAGTTGGAAGGGAAAGATGCATCGCATCTTAACGAATAAGAAGGCGGATCCTGAGGATTGGACTTTTTCTGTTTTGTTTGACCCGGAGGAGCCAGTTTTAATGCCCGCAACGATTAGCAATGATAAGAAGCAGACGCCTTGGGTTTACTTTGGAACGGGTCGCCTGTTTTCTGCGGGTCCGGGGAAAGATCAAGACGATTTATCTGCCGGGGGTATTTACGGAATCAAGGAAGGAGGTCCTAACGGCTGCTGGAATAGTCAAACTTCCAAGTGGAAAGAAGGGTGTACTGAGCAGATTCCATTCGTGAAAGACAGCAGTCTGTACGATATGACGGATGTGGACGTGCAAGAGTCTGGCATCTGTTCTAATTGTCCGGGGGGGGGCGGCAAAAACATTTTTGAATTTGCAGATGAAGAAATAAATAATGAGAATGAGCCGAAAAACGGATGGTATATCGATCTTAAGGCTGGAGAACGAGTGCTCTCGACCCCGACACTTTTTGCAGGGGCACTCTTTGTGCCAACCTATACCCCAGATCTATCGAGCGGTATTTGTTCCATCTTTGGGAACTCGAGTCTTTCGGCAGTTTATTATGAAACGGGGACTGCTTTTGCAAATCTTGGTAACCCAAAAGGAGTGTTTAATACTGTCGATTCTGGCGGAAAGGTCTTGCGTGATATAGATGCGGGCAAGGGAATTCTTTCTAGTGTTTCCATTGTTGTTGGCCGAGGAGGGGATAGTCAGAATGGTGTGCCCGACATTGACATTATCGTCTCAAATTCTCTGGGGAATGTTGATCGCTTCGGTATTTTGCTGACTCCAAAGAAGACAGGGGTTGAACTGTTCATGGATAAAGTACAATGATCTTCTCTCCAAGAGGGATGATTATTATTTTAGTCCTTTTATTGATCTTGATTGTTATCACGACCCAAGAGGGGGATGATCGCGAAGATCAAAAGCAAACAGCCATTCCCGACAAAGAGAAGGGGGGGGCAGTCGTGACCCTTCAGGGGGTCGGGATCTCCCCGCAAGCTCCGAATCCACAGTCAGTCCTTCGGGCTACGGTACAGACCCATCCACCGGATTCGGAATCTGTTTCCTATCGTTATCTTTGGCGTGTGAATCAGAAAGAGGCTGGGACGGGGCAACTTCTTCGCCCTGGCCCATTTCGCTTGGGCGATATTGTTTCAGTTGAGGTGACGCTGATCGACAAAGAGACGGCTAAAGCAGTGTCTTCCCCGATGGCTGCCTCGATGCAGATGGGCAATCGTCCCCCTGTCTTGACTCAGATTGAACTCTCCCCTATTCCCGTTTACGCTGGGAACCCTATTCGTGTGGAGCCTACGGCTACCGATGGTGATGCTGATTTGATTCAGTTTTCTTATCAATGGCAGATCAATGGAAGTTTCGTTGATGGGAATGATCAAGATATTCTTTCTGGCGAACAGGTAAAGAGCGCGGATCAAATTTTAGTGGTTGTGACCCCATCGGATGCTTACGGAAAAGGAGAACCGAAAAATTCTTCTATTCTTACTGTTGTGAATCGTCCTCCTCAAATTAGTTCGATCCCTCCCAAAGGAGGCAAGGAGCCAAAATATTTTTACCAGATTGTGGCGAACGATCCTGATTTAGACTCATTAAAATATACCCTTTTAAAAGGGCCGTCTGGCATGGTGGTTGACGCATTATCTGGATTGGTCACTTGGGAAGCGGTATCGGTGTCGGAGGATCAAACTGATGTAGAGTTAGAGGTGAGCGACGGAAAGGGGAGTCGGGTGACTCAGCAATTTAAGCTGATTGTTCGCGCTGTGCAATAGATAGAGCGGGAGACGGGATTCGAACCCGCGACCAAGAGCTTGGGAAGCTCCTACGCTACCACTGCGCTACTCCCGCGTGGTGCAGAGTTTAGTCGTTGCGGTCTGTTTTTGTCAAATCATCCGGCGCAAGCTAAGAGGGGCCGAATTACTTTACAAAATGGATCAAGCACATTACAATGACAATCATCTAATTGAGTAAGAATTTTTATTAGGAGTCTCAATGTATATCTATAAAGTAGCGGTGATTGGCGCGGGGGCGATGGGTTCGGGCATTGCACAGGTTATTTCCTATGCGGGCATTCCTGTCATCTTGAAGGATGTAAAAAAAGAGCAGGTGGATCGGGGCCTTGCGGCAGTTCGCCATATTTATCAGGGTCGTGTGGATCGGGGAAAGATGACCGCATCTGAAATGGAACAAAAGATGGCATTGGTTACCGGGGTAACGGATTATTCTGGGTTTTCGGATGTGGATTTGGTCATTGAAGCGATTTTTGAAGACGTGTCAGTCAAGCAAAAATTGTTTTGTGAATTAGAATTGGTCTGCTCGGAGAATACCCTTTTAACGAGCAATACCTCCTCTTTGCCGATCTCGGCGATTGCCGCCCCGACAAAACGGCCGGAGAAGGTGATTGGTTTTCATTTTTTCAATCCTGCGCCGGCCATGAAATTGGTGGAGATTATTCCGGGAATGGCCACTTCCCGCGAGACAATTGACGATTTGGTCATGTTCTCAGAATCGATCCGGAAAATCCCCATTCGGGTTACGGAATGTGCCGGTTTCTTGGTGAATCGCCTTTTGATGCCCTACCTGAATGAAGCCTCGATGTCGTTGCAAGAGGGGGAGGCTGAGGCTTCTGCGCTTGATAAAACAATGGTTGCTTTTGGAATGCCAATGGGGCCGTTTGCGCTTTTGGATACGATTGGGATTGATGTTTCTGTCAAAGTGGCCGAGATTCTTTATGATGCCTACGGGCCGCGGATGAAACCGGCAAAGATATTAAACGCGCTTTATCATGCGGGTCGCTTAGGCGTAAAAAGCGGTTTTGGATTTTACGGTCCCTACGGTGATTCTGAACAAAGTGGGAATGTTTCAACAGACGGGCTTTCCGAAATCGTTTCCGCGATTGGCGCTTCGAAGTCTTCTTCTCATGTGAGTCTTTCGTCGCGTCTGGTGATGTCTATGGTAAACGAAGCCGTGATTGCCCTCCAAGAGGGGGTGGCTTCTGCGAACGATATTGATATTGCAATGATGGCGGGGACTGGTTTTCCTCAAGATAAAGGGGGGCCGCTGCATTATGCCGATCAGATTGGGATTGATACGGTTTTGTCGGAATTAAAAAAATTAGCTGCCGAGCAGGGGGAGCGTTTTTGGCCGGCTCCCATGTTAAAAAGAATGGTGGATGCAAATTATTTGGGGAAAAAAACGGGCCAGGGTTTTTTCCGCTATTAGTTGGAGGGATCGTATGGATCAATTAGTTACAGAACAAATAGATGGCAATGTTGCAACGATTACGATTAACAATCCGCCGCAAAATCTAATTACGACGCCCCTGATTGAACAATTAGAGTCTGTCATTGATCAACTTTCAGAAAATGTCGCGGTGAAGGCGATTGTATTAACTGGCGGCTCTCTTTTTATTGCAGGAGCCGATGTGCATGAGATTTTGGCCATTCCCAATGCGATGGAAGGCGAACGGCTTTCCAAGCGGGGCCATGCGCTTTTGAATAAGATGGAATGGCTGCAAAAGCCGATTATTGCGGCGATCAACCGTTTTTGTTTGGGCGGGGGGTTGGAAGTCGCTCTGGCTTGTCATATGCGTATTGCCGGAGATCGTACTCGGCTCGGTTTGCCAGAAGTGGGTCTTGGGATTATGCCGGGGTTTGGCGGAACGCAGCGACTCCCTCGGCTGATTGGGATGGCGAAAGCGATGGAGTTAATTTTAACCGGTGATTTGGTGAGTGCGGAAGAGGCGAAGGGAATGGGGCTTGTGAATCGTGTGGTTGCCGAAACAGAGGTCTTGAAGGAGGCACAAGGGTTGGCCAAGAAGATTGCCGCAAAAGGGAGAATGGCGGTTTCTGCTGCCATGCGGGCTATTTTAGCGGAATCCGTTCATCACCTTTCGTCAGGGCTTTCTCTTGAAGCCGAGATTTTTGGAACGCTTTGTGAAACCGCGGATATGAAGGAAGGGTTATCGGCCTTTGTTGAGAAAAGACAGCCTAAATTTCAAGACCGATAAGGTTTTGTGTTATGCCTAAAGTACTATTAGTTGATTTTCCACTTTCCATTCTGGAGACGGCAAGCGTATTTCTAAGTAGACGTGGTTTCCAGCTCGACAATCCCGTCTCTTTTGATTTTTTGTTTCAGGATTCAAGCCTTTGTGATATTTTTGGCCGAACAACACAAGATTCTGGGGCCATGGATGTCGTGCTGATTTATCTAGAAGGAGAGACTGCGATTGAGAATACACATCTTTTTTTGGATCGCGTCCGTGGAATGAATTCAACCGTCTGTGTGATTTTGGTTGGAGGCGAAATTAAGGCCGAGGTGCTTTGTATGCTCCTTCGAGAAGGAGTATATGACTATTTAAGCACGCCGATTTTGTTTCAAAAATTGGAGAAGACAATCGAGAAAGGGCTTCAAACCAAACTCAATGCTGAAGGGATGATGTGCTCGATGTCGCTTGCGAATGAACGCCTTCTTGAGGAGAAGGCAAGGCTTCAGATTTGGAATCGGGACCTTGCGCGTATTTATCAGATCAATCAAACGGTGGCCTCGTTTTTAAATCCCGGCTTAACCGTTGGTGCTTTTTCTGAGACGATTAGACCGTTAATTTCTTATCAGTCCTTATCATTGTTTCTAAAAGGCAGGGGCAATCTAGACCGAGTTTGGGTCTTTCCTCAACGAAAAGATGTGGCGGAAGTGGAATATCTGAAGGGGGAAGGAGAATTGCTTCGAGCGGCCTTTTTTGAATTCGACGAGAAGTCGAATCCGAAACTTTCTTCAGATGGAAATGAAGTGATGATTCCCCTGATTGCGGGTTCCGAGAAATTAGGTGTATTACGAATGACAATGGGGGTGGAGGCGGGGAATCTAATTGCTTTGAATGAATATCAGATACAAAGCATTTTGATGATTTCAACATCGTTGTCGCTTAGCCTTAGGAATGCTGAGATGTATCAGCAGGTGAAGGAGTTAGCAACCACCGACGAATTGACCCACATATTAAACCGCAGGGCCTTCTTAAATATATTGGAGCGGGAGTTAAAGCGGGCCGATCGATTGGAAACGACGCTGGCATTATTTTTAATTGATTTGGATCATTTTAAGGAGATCAATGACCTTCATGGCCACATTGCGGGCGATGAGGTGCTCCGGGAGATTGCATTGTTGCTGAGACAAGTCATTCGCGAGATTGATGTCGTGGCCCGATATGGGGGAGAAGAATTTGTTATTATTTTGCCGGAGGTGAATCAAAAAGAGGCCGAGATCGCCGCAGAGCGAATGAGGCAGGCAATTGAATCACATCTTTTTAGAAAGGGAAAAGAGGCGCTGCATTTATCGGTGAGCATTGGCATCTCCATTTTTCCATTCTCGCGTACGAAAAATCCGGAGGACCTGTTTCATTTGGCCGATGTGGCGTTGTACATTGCGAAGAAAAATGGCCGAAATCGAATTCAGATGAGTCCGTCTGATCTAGAAAATATAGCGGTGAAGGAAGGAGTACAAGAAACAGATGGAAGATCGTCTGCAGTCTGACAATAAAAATGAAATAAAAGGCGATTGTCTTGATCGTGGGGTTTCTGTTTCTTCTGATTGTCATGCGATTTATCGCGTGGTTGATCCAAGCGAAACAAGTGAGCAAGGACGCGGAGTCAAAAGTGCGATTTATCATGTTCCCGCCTTCCCTTCGATGGAGTCAATGAGTTCTTCTGAAAAATTGTACGAAAAAAGAGACGAGATTGGCGCGGACTTAGTCGAGTTGCTTCTTTGTCTGGACTGGAAAATAAATTTACTGATTAAGACTTTGGCACCCATCCGGGATGAGACGTTTTATCCGAATCGTACCGCCATTGTTGAAATGAGTTTGGGGGCAATGAAAATACAAACACCAACGCCCCATCGGGTTGGAGAGATTTTGGAGTTACATTTTGTCCTCCCGATCTTGCCGTTCAAAGAGCTTTTTTTGAAAGGGGAGATTGAGAGTCAATCAGAAACTGACCGAAAAGAATATGGTCTTCTGCTTTATCCGCATCTTTTGTCCGAGCCTGCTCGTGAACATATCATTCGATATGTTGTCAGACGTCAATTTCAGATCAAGCGTGATCGCAAGGCAAAATAGCAGGGGGTGATCCTTCCAGTCACCTCAAACGACTGCGCAAAGCGTAACGCCGTGCAGAGCCCCGTAGGCAAATTTCCCCCACTCTCCTCCCTCGTGAGGAAGCACGAATCACCAGTAGGCAAAAATGTCCCTTCTGCTCCACTATCTTTAGTCTAAAACAACCCCAAGTCCCCCCCCACTGCTTTATTTCATTTGGTATGCCTTTTGCTTTGTATAATGGCGTAAGCGTATTGAGGAGAAAAGAATGTTGGAATCTAATTCTATTTTATTATCAGTAACGACCAGTCCCAATATGATTATAGCGGGTGAGGGGGCTGTAAATATATCAGGATTAATAGAGCAAGAGTCGAGCCTTTTTCAAGAGGTTCTGACAGAAGCAGAAAGGGAGGAGAAAATGCAGACAGTATTAGAAGAAACACAGATGCAGAGGGAAAATGAGCACATGGGATCGTGCATGGTTTCTTCTGATGAGCTTTGCGCAACCCTCTCGTTACTTTCTGTAATTGGGATGATTGCACCATCTGATTCGTTCGAAGCTCCGATGCATGCCCTGATGGCTGACTTACCTGAACAGGCTGTTTTAAATTCTGAGCAGGACATTCCCGCTATCGTAAACATGGATTATACAGGCTATGCTTTGCAACAGCCCATGCAGCAACCCGTGGCGCAAGATGGACAACAACCGGGGACATTTGATGGCAATGAGGAGGCCTATCCTGCCACCGTTGCAATCGCCGATGTCGAGTTGGATGAGCTGATCGCATCCCTGCTTCTGAGGCAAAATAATAGCAAGATGAAGGAGACGACGCTTGCCGATTTAAACTGGGCGCATTTCAATCAGGAGATGATGAATCAGAATTCAGGAGAAGACTTGGCAGGCTTTACTTTTGAAGGGAGAAGTCTCACGGGCTATAAGATGGAGGCTATGGAATCCAATGTAATGGAATCGAATGTATTGGTTGAGTCTTCTGAATGGGTCGAATTGGTAAAATCAGAATTGGCAACATCTTCTAAATCTGTACCGGTTGATCAGGCAGTGCTTCAGAAAGCCGCTAAAGAGGTGGGGCGAGAATTTTTGACGGATGATCAGGGTGTGAAATTATCTGAGACCGTTATGATGCGAGAGGGGATGAGCAGTAGGCAAACAGATACGAATATGACGGGGCTACAGGAACCCGCCCCTATGGCGAAACTAACAGAACCCGCCCCTATGGCGAAACTAACGGAACCTGCCCCGATGATACAAACGATTTCTTTAGTAGAAGGGCAAAAGAGCGATAGGGTTGCCACTCGCTTCCTATCTCCCCAATGGAGACCGGAATCCCAGATTGTCGAACATGAGCTGATGGAACAGATTGTCCAGAAGGTGGCCATAAACAAGATGGTATCAAAAGGGAGTGATAGAATCCGTCTTGAGCTTGAGCCAAAAGAACTGGGTGCCCTTACAATTGACATTGCGATTCATAAAAATGTCGTTTCCGCCGATATTCTGACGCAATCGGCCGCCGTCAAAGAAATTTTAGACAAGAATCAGACGATTTTACGTGACGCCCTCGCAAATGCCGGCTTTGTTGTTGATCAATTTTCAGTGAATGTGGGCGATTTTGGGCAATCTTCACGTCATTTTCCCTATCGTGACCAGTCAAATGGTTATGGCACACGTATTGCTTTACAAGATGGAGAGTCATTGAATCACGATCTTACGTCCGAGTTGGGAATATTAGAGACTCGGATGTTCTCTGGGGACGGGCAAAAGGGTCAAATCAGCGTGTATGTGTAAAGGAGTATAAAATGCATATTTCAGCAGCGACAACATCTACAGCATCTTTAACATCTGGAGCAGGTGCTAAAGGATTGGGAAAAGAGGCATTCTTGAATTTGTTAACGAAGCAGTTACAGTTTCAGGACCCGTTGAAACCAATGGACTCCACCGAGTTTGTCGCACAGTTGGCTCAATTTAGAGAGCTAGAATCCTCCATCGAGATTAATAAGAAGCTGGATATCTTGGCGCATGAAACGGTCGCAATGAGTAACTTAGCGGCATCAAATTTGCTTGGTAGGCGTGTGGAGGTGCCGGGAGGGCGATTGACGCATCTTGCTGGGATTGCCGAGAGGATTTCGTATCAATTGAACGAGGATACATCGGAAGTGGTTATGCAGGTTCAAGATTTATTTGGGGGGGTGGTGAGATCAATAACGTCTTCAGGCGCGTTTAAAAAAGGTCCAGCCGAGATTAAATGGGATGGCCGGGACAACAGTGGGAACGCTGTCGGCGCTGGCACTTATAATTATGTGATCTCGTTTAAGGATAAGGATGGGAAATTATCGGCCGTGCCGATCTCTTCAGAAGGGGAGGTTTCCGGTATCACCTACGGAGAAAAGGGGCCGACACTGACTGTCAATGGCGCATCGGTTCCGCTGGGAGAAGTTAAAAGGGTTTTGAGATAGGGCCAATTTTGGGCCCTTTAATATAAGGAGAATGACCATGGCTATTATACCTTCACTGAGCACAGCAACAAGCGGCATCCAGGCTTTTCAGCGGGGATTGACCGTTATCAGCGATAACATTGCGAACGTTGATACGATCGCATTTAAGGAGAACGACATTCTCTTTTCCGAGATGATCAATCGGTTTTCTCATTCTCATGGCGGGTCTCGCTACCAAACAGGAGACGGCGCGCTCACGGATCAAATTCGTGCCCCTTTTCGCCAGGGTTTGATAGAGCGTACCCAGAATCCACTGGATTTGGCCATTGAAGGGAAAGGTTTTTTTGTACTGGAAGATCCTTTTGGGGAAGCAACTCCGTTTTTTAGCCGGGCGGGCGCGTTTCATGTTGATAAGAATGGACTGGTCGTCAATATTGACGGCTTGTTGCTCCAGGGGACAGCAATTGAGATTGACCCCGTTACGGGACTGCCAATTCCTGGCGCGGGTGCCGGTCCGATTGATCTTTCTAACAGGGTTTCTCCTCCGAGAGCGACAACCGAGGTCCTCACGTCCATTAACCTGGCCTCCAAAGAGTTTGATATCGCTAACACGTTTAGTGGGAAGATTCCAGTTAATCCGAATGATGAGACGATTCCTTTCGAAGGCTTGATCATCAATGGTGTTACTTTTGATGAAATTGGACCAGGGATAGAAAGTCTGATTGAGGCCATTAATGAGCAGACAGAGTTGACCGGGGTGAGTGCGAAGGAGGACGTGGAATTCTTAATGTTGACGAATGCAAATGGCGGCCCCATTGTTATTGATCTCAATACCCTCGTTGATCCAACCATTCCTGCCAAGACGGGCTTATCCACCGGTACATTTTTCAAACCCAATAGCCTCAGTCAGGTTTTAACCGGGGTCGTGACCCCAAGTGATGCGGATGGAGAAGAGAAAGTATTTTTAGGGACTGACACAAAATTCTTATCCGAGATTAGAGCAGGGGATTCCATTATTGTTTCAAATCGCTCTTACATTGTGCAGGCTGTTCAATCTGATACCCAGTTGACGATCACAGAGGAGGTGGATACAAGTGCTGGTATTGGTGAAGATTTTGTTGCGGGCAGGCGGAGTGCCGACTTTACAAGTAATGTGGCCATGTTTGACTCTCTCGGGGTGCAACACACGGTTCAAATGAGCTATATCCGGTTAACACCGGTTCCATTGGTTATAGGAACGGATCCGGCGACAGGGCTAGATGTCGTCCTTAGCGGCGGGGAAAGTCGTTGGGCTTGGAATGCGATTGTCGGGAAAAATGACAACCTAAACGGAGAATTTGACGAAGTACAAGCGACAGGCGTCATGGAATTTACGCCAGATGGCTTGCTTTTTGGTGAGCCGACCAGCGCATTCACGACAGAGGGTTTTGATTTTAGCGGCGGTGCGACTGAGGATCAGGATGTTACGTTTGATTTTTCTGGAGCGACGCAATTTGGGAAGATCTCAACGGTGTTAAAGCAGGTACAAGATGGCTTTTCGTCCGGGACGCTCCAAACTTTTGATGTTGATAATACCGGTATCATCAACGGTCTTTTTTCAAATGGGAAGAATCACGCTTTGGCACAATTATTGCTTGCTACATTTCCAGATGAGACAGGCCTTGTTCGAGTGGGGGGTAATAATTACATTCAGACGGATAGTTCTGGTGCCCCGTTGATTGAGCCGGCTCGGATTGGAGATCGTGGGAAAGTGGTTGCTGGGGCATTAGAGAGGTCGAATGTGGACTTAACCGAGCAGTTTGTAAAGATGATAACGTACCAAAGAGGGTTTCAGGCGAATTCCAGGGTGATTACGACTTCGGACGAGGTCACTCAGGAAATCATTAATTTGAAACGATAATTTATTATGGTTAATTTTTCTAAAGTTTTAGATAGAGGTTGCCGATAGATACATATGCAACGAAGTTGGTCTTCTAGATAGAATGAAAGATTGAAAGGGTTATTGTGCCAGATAACGAGTTATTCATTATAAATAAAAAAGATGATCCGTGCCAGGTTTCATCTATGGAACGTGTTTCCAAGACGAAAATGGGGAAGGTATCCCTTATTTTAGCGGGATTGCTTTCCTTTTCCTCTGTTGGAGGGGTCCTGGCAGCTCCTCCAGCAGTTACCCTCTCTTCTAACGTTAGCACTATTAGTGAGAATGGCGGATCGGGTGTTATTACCGCAACGCTTTCTGCCGTCGAGACGGCGCAGGTCACGATTCTCTTATCAGTTGGGGGTGCCGCAAAATTCGATTTGGATTACGGCCTTTCCACAGTGAAGTCAATCATCATTCCACCAAACACATTAACTGGAACAGTTAATCTGACCACAATTGATGATGAACTTAATGAGCTAGATGAGGCCGCAACGGTTGAGATTAATGAGATCAATAGTGAGGCGGTGACCCCATCTGCTACACAGAAGGTATCTATTAATATTAGCGATGATAACGATCCGAAGCCTGTTGTTTCAATTGATGTAGACATTCTTGAAATAGACGAACTCGGTGGGGATGCTCTTTTCACAATCACGCTAGATCGGAAGTCCGGGCGGGATGTGATGGTGACATTAGCCAAAAGCGGAACTGCATCCCCGACCGATTACACGTTAAGCACTACAACCATTACGATTCCGGAGGGACAGCTCGATGGGACTGTGAGGGCGATAACAATCGATGACGATGACAAGGAGCCGAATGAGACCATTATCCTAACGGTCAATGCGGCGGATGGGGGCGATCTTCCAATAACAAAGCCAAAAGCAACGGTAACGATTGCTGATAATGATCTTGCCCCGACCGTGACGCTTTCGGTTGATAATCCATTGGTTCCAGAATCGGGTGGCGTTGCAAAGGTTACGGCAACAATGGAGTCTGCTTTGACCGCCAATGTTGTTGTGACACTCATCATGAGTGGCACGGCCAAGAATGGTGTTGACTATAAAATAGGGCCGACGATTACCATTCCCGCAGGGCAAACAACAGCCTTCGTTACCTTTTCAACAATGGGGGATGCTTTGAGTGAAGGGGGTGAGGCGGCCAACATTGGGATCTCGGAAGCGACCGGTGCCACTTTTTCGTTTACTGAGGTTGTTACTATTAATATCGTGGATGACGATGGTGCGCCTACGGTCACCATCACAACAATCAGTGAAAAAATTTCTGAAGCGAGTGGCAAGTCGACGATTATTGCGCGGTTGAGCGCGAAGGCTCCTCAGAAGGTCATCGTGACGCTTGAAAGAGTGGGAACGGCGACCAATGGTGTGGATTACACGGTGTCGGAGAGGATTACCATTCCTGCAGGGAAAACAAGGGCGTCTGTTACATTGCGTGCCAAATCGGATAAATTCTATGAAAGAGTGAATGGGGCAGATGAATTTGTTGAGCTAAAGATAAAATCTGTGGAAGGTGCCGAAATAGGGATTCCCAATTCTTTAAAAGTGGTTATTGTTGAGACGAGTCGTGCGCCTGCAATTACCTTCGCGGTGTCTCCACAATCAGTTATTGAAGGGCAGCCGGTCAAAGTGGCGGTGAAGGCAAGCGGTAAATCGGCGAACTCGCTTCCCGTTTGTTTCACATTTGGCGGAACCGCATCGCGTGCTCTTGATTATACAACGGATATGGGGACATCAACCTGCGTTACCATTATCGCAGGTGCTCTGACCGCTGTGGGTACGATTACGACAATAGACGATGATATTTTTGAGGGAAAGGAGGTACCCGAGACCATCATTGTTACCTTAGATTTAGCGAGACTCAAAAATGCAGTATCTGTTAGAGCCGCGAGTCCCATCATTTCGATTCTCGATAATGACCCGGCTCCGACGGTCTTCCTGACTTCGACGAGTACTTCAGTTTTGGAAGGGAAGGCGTTAAACGTTGATGTGAAGCTTTCTAATCCTTCCGCGCTGGATGTTCGGGTGGTTTTGACTGTTGAGGGCAGCACAGCGACTGATGCTGATTATACACTTTCGACGAAGACAGTGGATATTCTTGCGGGTCAAGTATCCGTCCCCGTTATATTAGGGGCAAAAAATGACCTGGTTGATGAACCTGAGGAGACGGTCATTTTTAAGATTCAGGCCGCGTCAAACGCCAGCCTAGGGATTCCATCAGATTTAACCATAAATATTACTGATACGACCCCACCACCCACGGTCTCTTTGTCTGCAAGTCTTTTGAGCATTAAAGAAAATGCCGGAGTATCTACGATTACAGCGACATTAAATAATATTTCTGGATTTCCCGTTACGGTTAATTTAACAGCAACCGGAACCGCAATTGAGTCGGGCGATTACCTTCTGATTCCCAAAGAAATCACCATTCCAGCCGGCAGTAAATCGGCTTCTGTTTCGCTGACCGCTTCCGATGACCCATTTGATGAAGAAGATGAAGAGATGGTCGTCGTTGCCGTGAAGTGTCAGGATGCCACGTTCTGTTCAGAAAGCCCTGCATCAAGTACGGTGACGGTTAAAATTCTGGATGATGATGCGATGCCCAAGGCCTCAATATCGGTGCTGCCGCTGAGTATTGCCGAAGAAGGCGGCAGTGCTGCTGTAACGGTCACATTAACTGCAATCTCCGGACGGGATGTTAAAGCCACGTTGGAAAAGAAAGGAACGGCGAAAGAGGGGGATGACTATACTTTAGTGGGAGAGGTGATCGTTCCTGCGGGCACGTCTTCGGCTTCTGTGACAATTACCTCAAAGACGGATACATTGGATGAGGAAGATGAAGAAACGGTTAGTATCAAAGCGGTTTGCGGAACGGGAAGTAATTGTTTGGCGGGCACAGTTGTTGAGGATACCGTTAAAATTGTGGATGACGATCTTGCGTCTACTGTTACGCTAACGCTTGCTCCGCTGGAGAAGATGGAAGATGCGACAACAGGGGTCTTCGTGACAGCGACGTTAGATACCCCTTCCGGAAAAGAAGTAAAGGTTGCCCTTTTGACCGATGGGACCGCAAGCAGCACGATAGATTATACGCTACCAAAAGAGATTGTCATCCCAGAAGGAAGCACAACAACTTCTGTCACCCTTGCTGTAACGGCGGATCCATTTAATGAAGAGGATGAGACGGTGATCATTGATTTCGGGACCATCACCAACGGAACAACGACAAGTCTACAGACAAAAACGTTTACGATTAAAAATGATGATCTAGAGCCAACAGTCGAATTATCAGTAAATCCCGATAAAATAAATGAAAACGGAACGACAACGGACTCGGTCATCACGCTTACGCTGAGTGAAGCATCTGGTTTTGATATCACGGTTACGTTAACGGCAACGGGTACAGCCAAAGAACCGTCTGATTACACCCTGACCAGCAAGAGTGTTTTGATTCCTGCCGGGACTCAGTCGGCGAATGTCACGCTTTCTGCGGTGAATAACGATTTATTTGAGTTGGATGAAACCGTCATGATTGAGATTGATACCGTTGGAAAAGGCTTTGAGAAAGACGTACAGAAAAAGATGGTAACGATTGTGGATGATGAACCCCCTCCAACGGTGACGTTATCGGTTAATGAGCCCGTTCTCAATGAGGAAACCGGGACAACGGTGGTGATGATTACCGCAACTTTGGACGCGGTATCCGACCTGCCAACAACGGTGCCGCTTTTAACTTCAGGAGTCGCAATAAACGGGACAGATTACGACTTAGCGGCCCAGATTGACATTCCAGCCGGGGTGAAATCCGTCTCTGTTCCCATAACGACAAAACCGGATGCCCTTTATGAGAAAGATGAGGCGATTTTGGTTGATATTGGAACGGTCGTCAATGGAACAAGGGGGTCTCCGGGACAAGTTTCCATGACTATTGTAGATGATGACCCCCTACCCACAGTCACTTTGGGCGTGAAGCTTCCAGGCACCGATGACACGAGCGGGGATGGGATCGTTAAAGAAGATTCTGAAACTGCAACGATTAGAGCAACATTAAATGTTGTTTCTGGCCTCCCAACAACCGTGAACTTGATCGTAGGCGGTGATGCAAAAGCCGACGATTATACGCTTGCTACTCAGATTGTCATTCCTGCCGGAGCGATGTTTGCCTCTGTAACGCTTACTCCTAAAGTAGATCTCCTGAATGAAGATGATGAAATGGTCATCATTGATGCAGGTGTGATTGAGAATGGGGAGAAGGCAGCTACTTTCACTCCCGTCACAGTCAAAATTGTGAATGACGATGATCAACCCAGTGTTTCGCTTTCTGCCAGCCCGGAAAGCATCAAGGAAGATTCAGGAACAGAAGTAAAAATTACTGCAAAATTAAGTGCGGTCTCCAGCTTTGATGTGAAAGTGCCTCTTTTGTTCAGCGGAATTGCCGTTCCTTCAGAATACACGGTCAGCGGGGCATCCATTACGATTCCGGCGGGCAGTATTGACAATTTTGTGACGCTTGGTGCGGTATCTGACCCATCGTTTGAAACGAATGAGACTGTTTTGGTTGACATGGGTACCATTATCAGAGGGGTAAATGGCAGCCCGGCTCAAGCGACGACGACAATTGAGAATGACGATGCTGTCCCGATTGTAACGCTAAAGCTTGCCAATCAAAAGCTCAACGAAGATAATAACGACACCAATACTGATCCGACCCTTCCTCTTTTCACAACGGTTACGGCAGAGATTAATGTTATTTCTGGCATTGATACGGTGGTGACATTGACAGCAGCAGGTAGCGCAAAACCGGATATGCCGAATCAAGATTTTAATCTTCCTCTTGAAATAAAGATTCCAGTCGGAGAGTTATCAGCTTCTGTGATTTTAGCGGCCATTGCCGATACCATTGATGAGACAGACGAAGAAACGGTCATCATCACAATGGCTTGCGGTATGTCTTGCACGATGAGTACCACAACGCCTGCCACACAGACCGTTAGTATTTTCGATAATGATATTATTTTCGTGACGTTATCGGTTGACACTTTCAGTGTTGTTGAAAATGGAGGCGTTGCGACGCTTTCTACGAGGGCGACGCTGGGTCGAGTCAGCATTGAAGATATTATCGTCACGATTAAAAGGAGTGATAGTAGTATCGCAAACGCAGACGACTATACATTGGCCGACACGATTACCATTCTCGCGGGTCAATCGTCAGGTTCGTCCACATTAACCGCCAAGGACGATCCTTTCTACGAAGGGGACGAAACGGTTGATCTTGAAATTATTGATGTGAAGAACGCAACGGAGCAGGATCAACAGGTGGCGTTCCTTGAGATCGTGGATGACGATCCAAAGCCAACGGTGACGTTATCCGCATTGCCTGCAAACATTAAAGAGGGCGGAACAGGTCATATTGCACAAGTAACAGCCGAAGTGGACAAGCTTTCCGCGTTGCCGACGACAGTGACCCTTGCAAAGGGAGGAACGGCAGCCGATGGAGTGGATTATCAGTTAGCGACAACAACAATTATCGTTCCGGCGATGCAAAAGGCGGCGGCGATCTCTCTGACCGCCACGCATGACCTTTTCTTTGAGAAAGATGAGACCGTTACTGTTTCAATCATCGGCGTAGTCGTAAATGGGACTGATGGCAGCGCAACGCAAACCGTTACAATTTTGAATAATGATTTAGCTCCGGTGGTGACGCTTTCGGTTGACAGTGAAACCATTGGAGAAGTTACTGGAACCTTCGGAACCTCTACCAAAGTAACGGCTTCTTTAAGCGCGCCTTCGAATTTAGAAGTGAAAGTCACACTCGTTATTGCAACGAGCACGGCGACCGAAGGGTCTGATTATAACGTGTCTTCAAAAGAGATCACGATCCCCGCGGGAGACACCGCGGGTTTTGTCGTTTTGGCTTCAATGGATGACCTACTTTATGAGGAAGACGAGACGTTCACAATCAGCATTGCAACCACCACGGAATCCACCATCGGGACCACCAGTCAAAAAACAGTCAAAATTGTTAGCGATGAATTGCCGCCGACTGTGACATTTACCCAAGACAAACAATTGAGTCTGAATGAGACGGGAACAATGACGATTACAGCAGAACTTTCTGCCGTTAGCGGCCTGGAGGTCACCGTGCCGTTTACGCTTTCCGGCTTTGCAAAGCTGACTGATGACTATACGATAACGGCGAGTCCGATGATGATTGCCGCGGGTGCCACCACAACAACCATCACGATCACGATGCCCGATGATGCCATTGATGAGGAAAACGAAACAGTGATCGTTACGATGGGCTCCCTGACCAATGCAACGCTGGGTGCTACGACGACTCATACCGCAACGATTACAGATGATGAGCTTCCTCCGACGGTCTTCTTTACGGCAGCCGCTCAATCGAGCGTCAATGAGATTGGAACGATGACGATTACGGCAGTGCTTTCTACCGTGAGCGGATTGGATGTGACCGTGCCATTTACGGTGAGCGGGTCATCTACCGCATTCGACCCAAGCGACTATTCGATTACAGCATCCCCGGTCATCATTCCCGCGGGCGCCACGACGACAACCATCACGATCACGATGGTCAACGACGCAATTGATGAGAAGAATGAAAGGGTGATTGTCACGATGGGGACGACAACCAATGCAACGCTTGGGGCCACGACGACTCATACCGCAACGATTACGGATGATGAGGATCCTCCGACGGTCTCCTTTACGACAGCCGCTCAATCGAGCGTCAATGAGATTGGAACGATGACGATTACGGCAGCCCTTTCTACCGTGAGCGGATTGGATGTCCCCGTGCCGTTTACACTTTCCGGCTCTGCAAAACTGACCGACGATTATACGATAACGGTTAGTCCAGTAAAGATTGTCGCAGGGACAACAACAACAAATATCACGATTACGATGGTGAATGATGCCTTCTTCGAAGAAAATGAAACGGTGGACGTTACGATGGGGACAACAACCAACGCAACGCTGGGTGCCACAGTCGTTCACACGGCCACAATTATGGATGATGAGCCTGCTCCGCTGGTGACCCTTTCGAGTGAATTTTCCACAATCGAAGAAAAAGCGACCGGTGTAGTCGTCACCAAGATCATTGCAACATTGGATAACCTGTCGAACTTGCCGGTCACGGTCAATCTCAAGACGGGCGGCATGGCGAAAGCGAACGACTATACGTTCAACAATGCTGTCATTAACATTCCTGCCGGAATAAAGTCGGGTTTTGTGACCTTGGCGACCAAGAATGATTTATTTAATGAGTCCCCGGAAACAGTGACCGTTGATATTGATGCGGTTACGCTTGGGAAAGAGAAAGATGTCCAGCAAGTGACGGTCACGATTGCGGATGATGATCCAATCCCGACCATTGCTTTGGAAGTTGCGACATTGATCTTAAATGAGGATCCTGCAGCCACCGGCACGACGACCACAAGCGTGACCGCGAGGCTCAGTGCGATTTCAGGAAAAGATGTGAAGGCGATATTTGTCTTAACCGGCAGCACCGCGACGCGATTTGTGGATTTCAATATTGGAGAGAACCCAACCCTTGAGATTCTGATTCCAGCAGAGTCTGGTAAAACGGGCGTGATCATGCTGGATACCATTGGGGATTCTTTCAATGAAAATGAAGAAACCGTTGATATTGAAATCATCTCTGCAGAGAACGCAACGAAACCCGGGACTCAGAAGAAGACAGTCAAAATTCTCAATGATGATCCGCTTCCTACGGTTGAGCTTCTGATTGATTCACCGACCATTGGGGAAGATGCAGGTGGAACCGGACTCAATGTGACGGCTTCCTTGAGCAACGCCTCCGGACGGCCGATTACAGTGAATCTTAAAAAAGACGGTGTGGCCATCAATGGTGTTGATTATACACTTCCTGATTCGATTACCATTCCTGAAGGCACCCCCTCCGCAGCGGTTCTTCTTGTTGCAAAGACAGATGACCTCAATGAATTTAATGAGGATGCCATCATTACCATTGACAGCGTGACCAATGGATTTGCCATCATTAAGGTTGGTGGAGAGACACAGACGGTCATCATTACGGATGACGATCCGATTCCAACCCTCTCGGTGCTTGTTGGGAGTGAGACGATTAATGAGAAGACCGGCACGGGTACCAATACATCGGTCACGGTCAAATTGAGTGCTCGTTCTGGGAAACGGGTGACGGTCACCCTGAAAAAGAGCGGTGCCACAAAAGAGACGGATGATTATACATTAAGCGGTACCGGCGACATTGTCCTGACGATTCCCGCGGATCATGCAACGGGCATGGTTTCTGTCACATTAGCCTCGGTTCATGATGTTTTGGATGAAGACGATGAGACGGTGGTGGTTACCATTGATCGTGTTGACGGTGCGGATATGAGTTTGTTTCCTGAGGATTTAGAGAAAACCGTTAGAATCTTAGACGATGATGCGCTGCCGACAATAACGCTTGCCGTTGTGAATACGCTCGTTACAGAAGATTCAGCCACCACAACAGAGACGACGCTGACTGCGGCATTAAACGTAAAATCAGGTCGGAACGTCACAGTGAACCTGCTGATTGGCGGGAATGCAAAGTATGATAAAGATTATAGGCTGCCGAAAGCAATTGTCATCGAAGAGGGTACCCTTTCTACCGTGGTTTCTCTTTCCGCAGTGGCTGATACACTCAATGAATTTAATGAAACGGTGGTTGTCGAGGTTGATTCCATTCTAAATGGTACATCGACAGGTCAGAAAAAGACTGTTACGATTGCCGATAACGACGCTATGCCCACGCTGACATTGTCAGTCGCTCCTAATACATCGATTACAGAAAATACCACAGAGGCGACATCAACGACGGCTGTTATTGCAAAATTAAGCGCCCCCTCTGGAAAGCCCATTACCGTAAACCTGAAAAAGACGGGAACGGCAACCGACAATGTGGACTATACCTTAGCCACAACGACGATTACCATTGCAGAAGATGATCCTTCCGGGGAAGGGTCGGTCACGCTTACCGCCAAGAAGGATGCCCTCGTTGAGGAGGATGAAGAAATTATCATTGACATTTTGTCTCTTGTGAATACAGCGACCACATCGGTTCAAACACAGACGGTGACGATTCCAAATGAGCAGCTTCTCCCGTTGGTGACGCTTTCTGTTGGAACCAGCACGATTGCTGAGACGGGTGGAAATACAATAGTGACTGCGACGCTGGATTTTGCTTCCAGCCGGACCATTACGGTTCCGTTATTAAGAACCGGGACAGCCACCCTGACCAAAGATTATTCATTGGCGGAAAAAATTACCATTCTGGCAGGTGCATTAACCGGTGTTACTACAGTAACCTCCGTACACGATACATTGTTCGAGGGGATTGACAGTGAGACCGTCCTGATTAACATTGATCCAGCAATGATCAATGCAAATGCGAGTGATTCTTTGGAGCAAAAGATAGAGATTGCTGATGATGATGAGTCTTCTATCGTTACACTTTCAACCAACAGCCTCAATATTCCAGAGACGGCCGGAGTCGCGTCCATTAAAGCCACGTTAAATCGTCCTTCTGGCATTCCAGTGGTTGTGACGTTGGCCATCAATGTCGACAGTACCGCAACAGATGCTGACTTTCTTTTAGAGAGTCTCACGATTACGGTTCCATCCGGCATCCTTTCTGCGGCGGTCACGTTATCTGCCGCTCATGACATCTTGGATGAACTTGATCAGACCGTCATCTTGGATATGGTCACAGTGGAAAATGGAATAAAAGGGACATCAACTCAAGTGACCGTTAAGATTATTGATGATGATGATCCACCGTTTGTTTCAATTTCAACTGACGTTGATAACATTAATGAGGAAGGGACAAATACAGAGACAAACGCTATTGTTAAATTGGATACGCTCTCCGAAAAAGATGTGACCGTGACGTTGAAGAGATTGGGTATCGCAAAAGAGGCCGATTATACATTGAGTACGTCCACCCTTTTAATTGCCGCTGGCGTGCTGGATGCGAGTGCAGTGATTAGTGCATTGCCCGATGATTTAAATGAACATCTTGAAACCATCGAGCTTGAGATTGATGAACTGACCTTGAAAAATGGCCGGAAATCGGTTGATACGTTTAAGAAAGTCGTTACGATCACAGACGACGATCCAAAGCCGAATCTGACGTTAGCGGTTGATCCGATTGCAGTCACGGAAGATTTGGGTGTTACACAATCCATAGTAAAGGTGGTGATTGATCTAGTCTCCGGCCGTGATATTCCCGTTACCCTTGAGAAGTCCGGAATGGCGACCAACGACTTAGATTACAAGCTACCCGATACGATTACGATTCCAGAAGGACAGACGGAAATGTTCGTCACCTTCTCTGCGGTTGGGGATAAAACCCATGAGCAGGGTGAAACGGCAATTCTTGATCTGTCCGTTGAATTTGCAAACGAGGTGGGCCAGCAACAAAAGACCGTGACCATTGCGAATGATGACGATCCTCCGATTGTGACCTTGTTGGTTGGAAGCGAGAAAATCAATGAGAGCGGCGTGGGGAGCAGTACGCATGTGATTGCCATGTTGAGTGATCCTTCAAGCTTCCCTGTCACGGTGAAGTTGGGAATCTCCGGCACGGGTGTTGAGGGAACGGACTACAATTTCAGTGGAACAACGACGATCATCGTTCCGGCCGGAACCTCTTCGAGTTTCGTCACGTTGAGTGCAATGGATAACAGTGTGTTCGATACGAACAAGAGGGTCGTGATGGATATCCTTGATGTCACAAATGGAACGACCAGCGATATTTTAGAGAATCGACAGAAAACGGTGACGATTATCGAGGATGAGGGAGCGCCAACCGTCAGTCTGAATGTGGCGGATATTGAGATTCCAGAAACGGGCGGGACGACACGTGTTTCTTTGACTTTAAGTGAGGCATCAGCCTTGCCGGTCACCATCAAGTTGGTGAAGTCTGGAACGGCGAAGGACAAAGATGATTATACCCTGGTTGATGAGGTTACGATTCCAGCCGGCCAACTGGAAGAGGTTCTGACGTTATCGAGCGTGAGTGACTTCCTGTTTGAGGGAGTCGAGAGGGAGACGATTATCGTTTCACTTGGAGAACTGGTTTTTGGTGCTAAGATTTCCGGGGCGGATCGTTTTGAAGTAAAAATTAATGATGATGATGCGGTTCCCACGGTGACCTTGGTTGCCGGTTCGCCCCGCATCTCTGAGACGGCGCCTGCGAATACGACCACCATTCGTGCAACATTGAGCAACGTGGCCGGGAAAGATGTCATCGTGACCCTGACCCAAAATTGCGGTATGGCCACCAAGTGCGGTACGACCGTTGATACGGATTTCACATTGGCCAATAAGATCGTTATTCCGGCGGGTGAGCAGTCTAATTTTGTTACATTGACTGCAACGCCTGACGCTGTGCATGAGAATGATGAAACGGTGATTATTTCTATCGGTGGTATTGAAAACGGGAGGGATGTCTCTGTTCGGCAGACGGTGACCATTGTGAATGATGATCTTCCGCCAACGGTGAAAGTGTCGGCGGGGACTTTAGAGATCAATGAAGTCGGTGGAACCACATCGGTCATCGTGACATTGAGTTCCGCATCAAGCTTCGATATTACAGTGAAGTTGGAAAAAGCGGGGACAGCAATAGATCTCACCGATTATACCTTCGGCAATACGACCGTTTTATTCCCAGCGGGGACGGACACGCAATCTGTCATATTGAAATCGAAAACGGATGGATTTGATGAAGATGACGAGACCGTTGAGGTGAGTATTTTTGATACCGGATTAAACGCGACAGAGGATGGAATCCAAAAGGTGAGTGTCAAAATTTTGGATGGGAATCCTTCGCCGGTTGTGACGCTGACTGCTGGATCGAATGCTTTGAGTGAGGACGTTTCGGCAAATACGACAACGATTACGGTCACGCTGGATAAGGCCTCAGGGCGGAATGTGAATGTGGGTATCGTGAAGACCGATTTTGCAACCGACACAAAAGACTATGAACTGACCGATATGATCGTCATTCTCGCTGGAGACACAAGCAAAGTTGTTGAGTTAAAAATTTTAGATGATGAATTGAGCGAGTACTTGGAGAATATCACGTTGGCTGTGCTTTGCGATGCAACTTGTACACGCGGCAGTCCGGCTGATCAGACGATCTCTATTACCGATAACGAGAATCTTCCCACGGTCTCGTTATCGGTTGCATCTGATAATGTCAGTGAATTTGAGGGATCCGCCTCCTCAACGACGAAGATGACCGTCGCATTAAATACACTCTCCGGACGGCCGGTCATCGTTAAATTAGCCACATCGGGGAGGGCAAGCGGAACCAGCACCGCACCGCTTCCCAATACACTGGATTATAAATTTGATCGAACCATTGTGATTGCCGAAGGGACGCTCTTTACGACGGTGACCTTCTCCTCCGTAGACGATCGGATGGATGAGCCCAGTGAAACGGTCATTATTAATATTGCTGAGGTCGTGAATGGGACCAGCAGTGGTCTTGCAACGGATAGTCAAACAATTACCATTCTTGATGATGATGCGCCTTCCATTGTGACGCTGACTTCGGATCGTGCAATGATTCATGAAGATGTCGCAGCGATTACAAAAACGCCCATTCGGGTGGCGTTAGATGTTGTGTCCGGTTTCGACGTGAAGGTGAATCTGGATCGGAAGGGTAACGCATCAGACTTCCTCGATTATAATATTCCTGATTCAATCACGGTTCCAGCGGGACAGTTGACCGCATTTGTTGACTTGGTTGCTGTGAATGACACACTCGATGAGGCGGATGAAGAGACGGTTTTAATCAGCGTCCTGTCTCCTGTTGTGAATGGGACGAAGTCGGAAACGCAGGAAACCCTTACGGTGGCCATTGTGAATGATGATCTTCCTCCGTCGGTGTCTTTGAAAGTGGATAGTGAAGCGATTACCGAAGAGCCGATCGGGGAGACAGCGGTGGTGACCGCATTCCTTTCCACGGTCTCCCAGAAAGATATTGTTGTTCAGTTGAAAAAACTGGGCACTGCAAAAGAGGGTGTGGATTATAAACTTCCAGTTGAGATTAAAATTCCTGCCGGTGATCCGCAGGCATCGGTTATTCTTTCGGCAATGCCGGATGATTTGAATGAAGAGAGTGAGACCATTATTATTGGGATTGGTGATGTAACGAACGGGACACAGAATGGCATTCAAGAGAAGATTGTTAAGATTTTAGACAATGAGGCTAAACCCATTGCCACACTTTCGGTCGCTGCGAATACCTTGAGTGAAGATTTTGGAGTTATTTCAACGTTGGTAACGGTCAAGCTCAATGTGCCGTCGGGTCAAGATATTACACTAACGCTGTCTAAGAATGGTACGGCAACCGATGTAAAAGATTACACGTTAGGGACCACGACTCTTCTGATCCCTGCAGGCCAGACGATTGCGTCCACCACCCTCTCTGCGGAGGCCGATGCCCTCAATGAAGAGGAGGAGACGATCATTTTGGATATCAACACGGTTGAGAACGTATTGAAATCAACCACTCAAACACCGCAAATCGTTACGATTTCCGACAACGATCCAATCCCCACGGTGAAGCTTTCTGTGGATAGTGCAACGATTAACGAGGTCAGGCCGGGAGAAAGCACCATCGTCCGAGCCACATTGAGTGCGGTTTCCGGTCGGGATGTGACCGTGACGTTGAAGACAGACGGGGATGCGACAGAAGGTAAGGACTATACGTTTAATTTCAAGACATTCACCATTTCTGCGGGTATCGCAAGTACAACATTCACCTTGACCGCTTTGGATGACCCCATCAATGAGGTGGAGGAGCTCGTTATTGTTGAGATTGAGAAAGTCGAACGAGGATTAATTGATGGTATTCAAAGAGAGACTGTGACGATTCTGAGCGACGATGCCGTTCCGAGTGTGACACTGTCTGTGAATAAGGGGAGTATTAATGAAGAGGGCGTTCTCTCGAGTGCGGCGGTCATCGCAACATTGAGCACCATTTCTAGTAAGACGGTGACCGTGCCGCTTGTTAAACAAGGTACCGCAAAAGAGACATTTGATTATACATTGGCCGATCGTATCGTGATTCCGGCAGGGCAATCCACGGCTTCCACAACACTGCTTGCGGTGACCGATCCGATTTACGAAAAGAATGAAACGGTTGAATTAAATATCGGCCTCGTCGTTATAAATGGAACAACCAGTCCTCTGCAGCAGATGGTGCCCGTTACATTGGTTGATAATGAGCTGGCACCGAAAGTCACACTTTCTGTTGATAATGGCAGTATTAATGAAGTGGCTCCCGGAAACACCGCGAAGGTCACGGCTTTACTGAGTGAACCCTCCGGACTCGATGTTGTTGTCAGTTTGGAAAAGACTGGATTAGCAAAGGAAGATCTAGATTATACATTAATCAGTACGATTACGGTTCTTGCCGGAAAGCAATCAGGGTTTGTCACACTCTCTGCCAAGACCGATACGCTGGATGAGGATGTTGAAACGTTTGTTATTGATATTTATCAAATCACAGACGGAACGGAACTCGATCAGCAGCAGCAGAGTGTAACGATTCTGAATGGGAATCTTGCTCCCACAGTGGATCTATCGATTGAAGGTGGGAGTATCAATGAGAACCCGGCTTCGACGACCCAGACGATGGTGGTCGCCACATTGAGCACTGCATCGGCAAAAATAGTGACGGTCACTTTGGGAAAAGGCGGTGGAGCGGTTGACGAGGCTGATTACAAACTCAATCCCACCATTATTATTCCTGCGGGTGCTACTTTCGGGTCGGTTACTTTGACGAGCGTGAATGACGGCATGTTTGAGGCAGACGAGACGGTTGAGCTTGTGATTGACAGAGCCGATAACGCAGTTGCTGTTGGCGTGCCACAGGCGGTGATCATCGTCAGCGATGATAATCCGCCCAAAGTCTCTCTCCTCGTTGATCGGAGTATTATTAATGAAAAATCGAGTCCGAATTCGACAACCGTGATGGCGCGGCTTGATGTCATTTCCAGTTTTGATACCACTGTTGACCTGGCCACAAACGGCAGGGCAACCGCTCTTGATTATAGCTTAACCACCACGATTGTGATCCCCGCCGGGACGCTTTCAAATGTGGTCTCACTTGTTTCACAGGATGATCCGCTTGATGAATTTGATGAGGAAATTATGATTAATCTGGGTAGCTTAACACATGGAGAGAAAGGAACGAGTTCTCAAGTGACGGTCAAGCTTTTGGATGATGATGATGAGCCGTCTGTGACCATTTCCGCAGCGGCCTCTGAGATTGGGGAAGGGACTGGGACCACCACCACCACCCTTACAGCCACACTGAGCACCGTCTCCGGGAAAGAGGTCACTGTTTTCTTAAAGAAATCCGGAGCAGCCATCGAAGGGGTTGACTATAAGAATCTCCCGAACCAAATTGTCGTTCCAGTGGGAAGTAAGGCGGCCTCGATTGACTTGAATGCCACAGATGATGAGTTAGATGAGGAGGATAAGGAAGATGTTGTGTTTGAGGTTATGAGTGCAGAAAATGCCATCAAGGCCGGCCTTCAGACGCAAACCGTGATGATCGTGGATGATGAGTTGCCTCCGGTTGTTACATTGTCGGTCGGCACTTTCGAGCTTAATGAAGATGCAGGGATCACTTCCGCAATCGTGACCGTCAGCATTGATGTGGTCTCCGGAAAAGAGATTACTGTGAATCTGTCAAAAGCAGGGACAGCGCAAGATACTGTGGATTACAGGCTAGAGACTGCAATGCTTGTCATTCCTCCTGGCAGCAAATTTGCCACGACCACCTTGTCTTCGATTCCGGATTCTATAGATGAAAAAGATGAAACGGTTGAGTTGAGTATCAATGCGGTAAACAATGGCGCCAAGACAGCGCTTCCGCCGCAGATTGTAACCATTCTGGATGATGAGAAGGCCCCGACGATTACACTGACGGTGACCCCGGATAAGATTGGGGAAAATGTGGGAACAGTCGTTTCGACTGTCCGTGTTACACTGAGTGCGATTTCTGGACTCGACGTGAAGGTGGACTTTGTGAAGGGCGGCAGTGCGAAAGATGGCATTGACTATAACCTGTCTCCCACGATGACCGTTTTTGCAGGGAAGCTCTTTAATACAATCTCGTTGGCTGCCATTCCTGATACGCTGTATGAGGAAGAGGAGAGGATTATTATCACTGTGGATAATATTGAGAACGGAACCAGTACAGTCCAGCAGCAAAAAATGGTTACCTTGGTGAGTGAGGATCCAAAACCAACGGTCTCCTTGTCGGTTGCAGGAACGATTAACGAAACTGAACCCGGAGAAAGTACGCCAGTGATGGCCGTATTGAATACGCCGTCGGGTCATGACGTCACCGTGACACTGACAAAGAGCGGTATCGCAAAAGATGGAGTGGATTATACGCTCAAAGAGACGATTGTTGTCCCGGCGGGACAAGACTCCGCTTCGATTCCACTGGCCGCCTTGCCCGACCCATTAAATGAGACGGATGATGAGTCGGTTGTGATAGCAATCATTGGCGTGGTCGACGCTTTCATTAAGGACAACAAGCAGGAAAAGACCGTTCTCATCAATGATGATGATTTCCCGCCATCCGTAACCATCTCTGTTGCCAGCGACACGATGAACGAAAAGGGTGGCGCCACGACAGTGACCGCGACAACAACTGCCCCTTCCAGTTTTGATATTGCGGTCACATTAGCGAAATCGGGGGCAGCTTCGGATGGCGTTGATTATACACTTGGCAATTTGATGATTATTCCAGCGGGTGAGACTGCGACCTCTCTTCCGCTGACCAGTAAAGACGATCCGAATTATGAAGAGGATGAGCTTGTCAGTATTAAGATTTTATCGTTAACCAGCTCGACGGAAGCAGGCGGAGCCGGCAGTCAAGAGAAGAATGTGAAGATTGTGAACGACGATCCTAAACCAACAGTCACCCTTTCCGCGATTGCGTCTATCGCGGAGACGGGTGGAAAGACATTGGTGACCGCAACATTAAGCGCGGCTTCCAATTTGCCTGTGACACTGACGGTCACTTCGACGAATAGCCCGGCCATCAAAGGGACCGACTACGAGATCAGTACCACGACAATTACAATTGCGGTAGGCCAGACGACTGGATCGGTGACCCTCTCCGCATTACATGACGATCTCTTTGAAACCAATGAAACCGTGGCGGTTGAGATTGCGACCGTTACGGACGGAATCAAAGGCGGAACCCCTGCGGTGGTTGCGATTATGGATGATGAGTCGGCCCCGGGCATTACCTTACTCGTGAGCCAAGTTTTACTCAATGAAGAAACGTCTCCGACGCGCGCTGATGTGTCAATTCAGCTGAATGCCGAGTCGGGTCAGGATGTGACCGTAACGCTGTCAAAGTTAGGCAGCACCGCCACTGAGGGCGAGGATTATGCGTTTGATGGAAATATCGGGGGCAAAACTGTGATTGTTGTCCCAGCGGGCAAGACGCTCGCTTCTGTGACACTCAATGTCATTACAGATACGCTAAACGAATCAGATGAGACGATTGAGATTAGCATTGAGAGTGTAGACAAAGGGACTGAGAACTCGCCACAGAGAAAGAAGGTTACGATTCTCAATGATGATGAGCTCCCAACGGTGACCCTCTCTACGAATCCTGCGAATATTGCTGAAAAGGGCGGAGCCTCTATCGTGACCGCTGCCTTGATTACGGCTTCTGGAAAAGAGGTGACTGTCCATTTGAAGAAGGGGGGTACAGCAACCGATGTTTCCGACTACTCCTTCAGTAAAGTGCCGATTATCATTACCATTCCAGCGGGGCAGATTACCGGGTCGGTCACGCTTTCGGCGACCGATGACTTCTTGAGTGAAGATGAGGAAACGGTAACGGTTGATATTGATAAGGTGGTGCATGGTACCAGTACGACACCTCAGGGGAGAACAGTTAAGATTATTGACGATGACCCTCAACCGATCGTGACCCTTTCTGTAGTCGGGGCATCTTCTTTGACCGAACCATCTGGCACCACGCTTGTTAAAGCCGCATTAAATAAAGTGGCAGGGCGGGATGTGACCGTGACCTTAAAGAAGACGGGAAAAGCGACAGATGACGCTGACTATGAGCTACCCAATACGATTCTCATTCCCACGGGCGTCATTTCGGCTTCAGTGACCTTTGCCGTGAAGAACGATTTCTTAAATGAAGAGAATCCAGAGACGGCGATTATCACGATTAATAGTGTTATGAATGGCGTACTTTCTGGCACGCAACAAAAGACAATTAACATTGCGGATGAAGATCGGCTTCCAGTGGTGACCCTTTCTGCAGGGGCTCTGACGATTCGTGAAACAGGCGGCGGCACTTCTCCGAATGCGACGCTTGTGACGGCGACATTGGATCAACTTTCGGGCCGCGATGTAACGGTAACGGTGGTCAAGGGTGGAAACGCACTATTCACAACTGACTACACGATTGCAGGTACGATTGTTATTCCAGCAGGGCAGGCTTCCGGCGCAGTTACATTAACAGCCGCTTTTGATCTCATTGATGAAGTAGACGAGACCGTCGTGTTGAATATCGAGGGCTCGGTGACGAATGGCACAAGGAATTCTACTCAGGAGGATATACTCGTTAAGGTCATTGATGATGATGAGCCGCCTGTGATTCGTCTTTTCTCTGGCGTGGCAATCATTGATGAGGCGGGGACTTCGACTCGAACCGCAATTACGGCAGAATTAGGCTGCTCGGTGAATCCGGATCCCACAGTCACTTGTCCGTCTAGCTTTGATATTACCGTTTCGTTGGTCATTGCAACTTCTACAAAAGCGAAACCGACAGATTATACCCTGCCGCTTACGATCTTTATTCCAGCAGAGGAGACATCTGGGTTCGTCCTGTTGACAGCAAAAGATGATATCCTCAATGAGGATGATGAAACGGTTGTTATCCGTATTGGTAGCTTGATTAAGGCAACCGACAATAACCAGGAAGTCACCGTTAAAATTAAAGATAATGATCCGCTTCCCAAAGTGATCCTGCAGGCAGCGCCAACCTCTATCAATGAGGCGGCTCCTTCATCCGTTACCGTGCAGCTTGCTGACGCGTCGGGCCAGATTATCGCATCAGGTCGGGATGTGATTGTTCAATTAAAGACATCTGGCGCCGCTACGTCTGCGACGGATGAGTGTCTGGCGGTTGTTCCGGTTGCACCAAATTGCGTTGTGGATTATACGCTGCAGACACAAATCGTCATTCCAGAAGGTGCCACCTCTACTACGGTTGTTTTATCCGCATTGGGTGATACGTTACATGAAAAAGATGAGGCAGTTATTCTTGACGTTGATGATCTGGTTATCAATGGAGAGGAACTGGGCATCCAGAGTCAGACCGTAATAATTAAGAACGATGATCTTCCGCCGACGGTCAGTATCTCTCTTGCAGATTTCAAGATCAAAGAGGATAAAGCAAGCCCGACCAGCACGGTGGCAACCGTATTTCTTGACACACCCTCTGGTTTGGATACGACCATCACGCTTTCCATGGGTGTTGACCCAACAGTGGATGCAACAGAGGGTGAGGACTATACGTTAAGCAATGCCGCAGGATTATTTACATCAACATTGAACTCCATTCTCATTCCGGCTGGGGCCACCTCGACGACGCTCACGCTTACGTCCATGTTTGATGACATAGATGAAGGTCTCGGTGAAGATGTGATCTTTGCGATCAAGACTGCGGAAAACGGAACAAAGAACACCAATTTGACCACGGTGACCATTGAAGATGATGATGTCACGTTTGTCAGCCTTTCGGCTGGAAAGAACAGGCTGTTGGAAAGTGTTTCAGAAAGTACCCTGTTCACGGCCAAATTGGATTTAAAATCGAATAAAAATGTGGTCGTCAATTTGGTGAAGATTGGCAATGCCAAAGATGGTATTGACTATGCGCTCCTAGATAAAATCACCGTTCCAGCGGGTTCGTTTGAAGCCTCCATTACATTTGATGTGATGCCCGATGACTTTGATGAATTTGACGAGACGGTGACGGTTGAGATTGGCAAAGTTCTGTTTGCCACGAAGACGGAAGACCCCATTGGGCAGAAACAGACGATTGAGATTGTTGATGAGGATGCAACCCCAACGGTTGCGCTAACGATTGGGCATCTCTCGGTTTTTGAAGATTCGACGCAAGGGACAGCAACAACGACAATCATTGCAACGCTCAGTGCGGTCTCTGGCCGACAAGTGACGGTTCCATTTACAAAGGGCGGCATCGCGACCGAAGGCTCGACGGATGACTATACGCTTTCGCCTCTGAATGTTTCTCGGTTTGATATCCCAGAGGGCACGAAGTCGGTTTCAATTCCTGTTACGGTGGTGAACGACAATCTCTTTGAAGAAAATGAGACGATCATCTTTAATCTGAATCCAGCACCGACCCATGCAGAGATACTAAACGCCACGCAAACAAGAGAGATTACCATTTTTGATAATGAGCCTCCGCCAACAGTGACCTTGTCTCAAGATGGTGTTGCCACGATTGCAGAAGAGCCTGCTTCCGGTGCGATCAGTATGGTGGTGACTGCAAAATTAAGCGAGGTTTCGGGCAAAGATGTCCGGGTTTCCTTGGTGACCGGTGGTCGTGCTAAGAGAGACATTGATTATAAACTGTCAGATAGTGTGATTACGATTCTCAAGGGTGACACGTTGGGGACCATCAGCATCACCGCATTACCCGATTCGCTCAATGAGCATGATGAAGAGGTTACGGTGACCATCAGCGGTACAAACGGCGGCTTGATTGGTGTAGACAAGAGCCGGTCGGTTACGATTACTGATAACGATCCATTGCCCACGATGACGTTGGAAGCTGTCCCACCCAGCATTGCTGAGGTGGATGGCCTTTCCACGATTACCGCGAAATTAAACGTGCTGTCCGGACGCGACGTAACGGTGAACCTGAAGACCACCGGCGATGCCGTCCAAGATAAAGACTATAGGATGGATACGCAAATTGTGATTCCGGAAGGCGCAATCTCCGCTAGCGGTTCTCTTGTCTCCAAAGATGATTTGTTGAATGAGCATAATGAGAAGGTAACGGTTGATATTGATACCGTGGAGTTTGTCTCTCGTGAGGGTGTTGTCCCTGTGAATGTTGTCATTGTGGATAATGATCCGCTTCCTTTGGCGACGCTTTCCGTGGGGAGTTTCATTATTGAAGAAAATGGCGCCACAACCACGAATGTAACGGTCTCGTTAGCGCCGGTTTCTGGCAGGACAGTCACTGTTACAATCGCTCCGAACGCACTACTCAGTAACGCGATCAATAACACAGATTATGTCTTTGCTACGACGACACTGACTATTGCTGAGGGAGCGACCTCAACCTCGATTACGTTAACAGCACAGTCTGATAACTTAGATGAAGTCGATGAAGCGGTTGTGATTGATATTGATGTTCCGACGTTTGCGGCGGAATCAGGCGAACAACAACAGAAGGTTACAATTAAGGATGTTAATGTGCCTGCTATCGTGACCCTTTCAGTGAACAAACAATTTTTGGATGAGAATGTAGGCACAACGAGTATGGCGACTGTTCGGTTGACGCTTGATACCATTTCCGCGAAAGATATTACGGTCACGTTGAAGAAGACTCCTGGGGTTGCGCCTCTGTTCCCGGCGAAAGATGTGGAAGATTATACTTTGGCCACCAGTACAGTGGTGATTACTGCTGGGCAGTCGTCTACTTCTACCATTTTCCAAGTGACGGCCGATGGGAGAAATGAACATG
>JBBTNS010000001.1:6952-24274 GCA_038067655.1 Nitrospirota bacterium | reverse complement strand
AATATCCAAGGGGGCTTCCCAGTTTTCTTAAACTCCTATCTCTGTTTTAGGGTAGTGATTTTTAGAGAAAAATAGAATTGTCTGGTTTTTAGAGTACCCTGTATTGCGCTCCTTCACTATTATTCCGTATAATCGAACGAATTGACCTTATGCATCTATAAAGGAGAAGACAAATGGCTGCTGTTTTAGATCGCGTGTTACTGCAACGAGAGGAACCGTTTAAAAACCTCGAAGAATATCTGGCAGAGGGAGGATTCCAAGGCCTAAAGAAAGCCCTCGCAATGACCCCGCTTCAAGTGATTGGAGAAATTAAGAAGGCCCATCTGCGAGGGCGCGGCGGGGCGGGCTTCCCAACCGGAATTAAATGGGACGGGGTTTATAAAAAAGAGTTTGACGATCACGGGATGCCGGCGCAAAAACAGTTGGTCTGCAACGCCTCCGAAGGGGAGCCGGGCACGTATAAAGACCGATACTTGATTGGGAAAAACCCATACACCCTTTTAGAAGGGATGGCCATCGCCTCTTATGCCATTGGCACCGTAAACGCAACCATTTGTATCAAAAAGATTTTCAAAAAGCAGATTGAGATTTTGGAGCGTGCCATTAAGGAGTGTCAGGATGGTGGCTATATTGGGAAAAACGCGATGGGATCAGGCCAAAACCTTCCGATTGAAATTGCGTTGGGTCCCGACTCTTATCTCCTCGGTGAAGATCGCGCCATGCTCGAGGTGATTGAGGGAAAGCCAGCTTGGCCCCGCGCAAAGGGGATTATCCCTGTTGATTTTGGTCTTTGGCAGCAGCCAACCGTTGTGAATAATGTAGAGACACTTTCCACGGTTCCCCATATCCTTCTGAAAGGGGCAGACTGGTTTCGTTCGATTGGCACGCCCGACTCTCCCGGCACGATGATCTTCACACTGGTCGGGGATGTGAATACCCCCGGCATGTATGAGCTGCCGCTCGGCACCTCTTTGAAAACTTTAATCGAGGTATATGGCGGCGGGGCGCGGGTGGATCGTCATATTCAGGCGGTTTTCTCGGGGCCAACCAACGCAGTGATTCCGGCCTCGAAAATAGATACCCCGCTTGATTTTGCCTCGATGCGCGCACTGCCCTCTGGTCTTGGTTCCGGCGGGTTTATCGTTTATGATAATACCGCCTGCATCTTAAGGGCGGGGCTTAATTTTTCTAAATTTTTAGCGATTGAATCTTGCGGACAATGTTCTTCATGCAAAACCGGCACGGGACGCATTACAAGAAGGCTGCAAATGCTGGAAGATGGTACGGGAACGGTGGAAGACGCGATGGCCATTTTAGAAGATTGTCAGCATATCAAAGGGCAGGGACGGTGTTTTTTGATTACCGAAGAGGCCATTGAAATTGGATCTATTTTCTATAATTTCCCGGATGTCATTGCGGAGCATATTGAATTTGGATGTTTAAGCAAGCGACATCTTTCGCTGCCAAAAATCAAAGATTTTGACGAGGCAACCCATACCTTTATATTTGACGAACAGTACTACGAGCGTTCCTTTGCAGAAGGACGCTACATACTTTCCCAGTAGGTGGCACCCACAATTATGCTCGTTTCCGTTAAGGTGCAAGGTTTGGTTTTTGATCCGCACCAAAACACCTATATCGTTGTGCTTCGAGAAGAGGAAACCAACGATGTCTTGCCAATTTGGATTGGACGACCAGAAGCCAATGCAATTGGCCTTGCGGTTGAGGGCGTATTTTATCAACGTCCGCTGACACATGATCTCATCAGCAATGTCGTTGATAAGATCGGTGCTAAAATTATTAGTGTTGTCTTAACTGATCTAAGGGACACGACTTATTATTCAAAAATTCACCTTTGGTATAACGATTTGGAGGTAACGATTGACTCCCGTCCCTCGGATGCCATTGCGTTGGCCTTGCGAGCGGATGCCCCCATCTTTATCAATGATCGTCTCATTAAGAGGCAGAGCTCCGAAGAGATTACCCGATGGCTGGAAGGACTAAACCCCGAGGATTTCGGAAAGCATGAAGTGTAGGTCGACTTATTCAATCAATTTTGATAGCTGCGCGAAACGTGACGCCGTGCGCAGGACCGTGGGGCCGTGTGTAGCACCAGCAAGCACCAGTACTCATTTTCTAACAGGTCTTGCGTGACAAAGAAAATCTCTCCGAAACTGATTCGAAAAGCAGTGATTCCTGCGGCAGGGCTTGGAACCCGATTTCTTCCTGCTACAAAAGCCTCGCCCAAAGAGATGCTACCCATTGTCGATAAACCCCTCATTCAATATGTTGTTGAGGAAGCCGTGGCCTCCGGGATTGAACAGATTATTATTGTCACTGGGCGCGGGAAAAGGGCCATTGAAGATCATTTTGATATTTCATTTGAGTTGGAAGAGACTTTAAGGCAGCGCAAGGAGGACCGGCTACTGAAGGACATCCGAGCCATTTCAGAGATGGCCCGCTTTTGCTATATTCGGCAAAGTGAGCCCAAAGGACTGGGACATGCGATCCTTTGCGCAAAACAGTTGATTGGCTCTGAACCGTTTGCTGTTTTACTGGGAGATGAAATTTTTGATTCAGCGACTCCTGCACTGCGTCAGATGGTTGATCTTTATCAAGCCCATCCTGCATCCCTTATTGGCATTCAGCAGGTAGAAAAAAAGAACATTCATCATTATGGGGTCATTGCGCCGGATCGAACAAGACCGCCCGATCTCCATTCGAGTCTTCACCGAATTAAAGGACTGGTTGAAAAGCCGTCCGCACACGATGCCCCTTCCGATCTTGCCATTATTGGACGATATATCCTCTTGCCTGAAATTTTTAATTGTCTGGAAAAGACAAAGCCGGGGAAAAACAATGAGATTCAGCTCACCGATGCGCTCAATTTGCTTGCGTCTACTTTTCCCATGTTTGGGGCAACCATTTCGGGGGCGCGATTTGATGCCGGTGATAAGCTGGGTCTTTTAAAAGCAACCGTCTCAATGGGTCTGCACAACAAGGAATTCGGGGGCGAGTTTAGAAAATATTTAAAGGAATTATCTCTTTAGGAAAATAAAAATAATGCCGCGTCAAAATAAAATAAACAAAAAAACCAGAGCAAAAAAACAAACGCCTCTAAAAATTCCGTTGCGGCTCCCGCTGATCCCTATACGCGATTTGGTCGTCTTTCCAAATATGATTCTTCCCCTTTTTGTAGGTCGCGCACCTTCGATTAAGGCGATTGAAGCCGCGTTCTCTTCAGATAAAATGGTCATGCTGGCGTCTCAAATAACACTCGAAACGGAAAATCCTGACCCACATGAAATCTATTCTCACGGGACCGTCGGCACACTGCTTCGCATGCTTCGGATGCCAGACGGCCGGGTTAAAATTTTGGTGCAAGGCCTCAACAAGGCCAAGATCGTGGATTTCGTTCAAACCCAGCCTTATTATGCCGTGGAAATACAAATCAAGAAAGCCGAGAAAAAATTTCCAAAATCAGTGTCTCTGAACGCAGAAGCTGAGATGCGTACGCTGAAAGAGCGGATGGAAAAGGTGGTCTCGATGGGGAAAGCGCTGCCGCCCGATTTCTTAGTGCTGATTGAGAGCACGGATGATCCGGGGCGATTGGCCGATTTGGTGGCCTCTAATCTCACGCTCAAAGTAGACCTCGCTCAGGAAATTTTAGAAACGGACAACCCGGTGGATCGGTTGATCCGCGTTAACGAACTGCTATCAAAAGAAGTAGAACTACTCACGTTGCAGCATAAAATTGCCTCTCAGGCAAAAGACGGCATTGACCGAACGCAGCGAGATTATTTTTTGAGAGAGCAGTTAAAGGCCATACAAAAAGAGCTTGGGGAGTCGGATGAGCGATCGGAAGAGATCGAAGAACTCCGGGTGAAAATCGCCGATGCGAAAATGCCAGAAAAAGTTTCCAAAGAGGCCGAGAAGCAATTAAAGCGTCTTTCAAAAATGCATCCGGATTCCGCAGAGTCGGGAACCGTTCGCACCTACTTGGAAAGCCTCATCGAATTACCTTGGAATAAAATCACCACCGATCACTTAAACTTAGTAGCCGCAAAGCATATTCTGGATGAAGACCATTACAATCTCGAAAAGGTAAAAGAGCGGATTTTGGAATATCTTGCAGTCCGAAAATTAAAAGAAGATATGAAGGGGCCAATCCTTTGTTTTGTCGGATCACCCGGGGTCGGGAAAACCTCTTTGGGCAAGTCCATTGCCCGTGCCATGGGCCGCGAGTTTGTCCGGATTTCGCTGGGAGGAATTCGGGACGAGGCGGAGATCAGAGGACATCGAAGAACGTATGTGGGTGCCTTGCCGGGGAAAATCATTCAAGGATTGAAACAATCCGGAACTAAAAACCCGGTCTTTATGTTAGACGAGATCGACAAAATTGGGCTTGATTTTCGGGGCGATCCTGCATCAGCCCTGCTTGAGGTATTAGACCCCGAACAAAACCGCACGTTTACCGATCATTATTTAGGAGTGCCTTTTGATTTGTCTCAGATTTTGTTTATCACCACAGCCAATCAGACCGATCCGATTCCGCATCCGTTGCGCGATCGCATGGAAATAATTGAAATTGCAAGTTACACAACGGAAGAAAAAGTCGGGATTGCGAAAAAATTCCTTGTTCCAAAACAGCGTTTGGAGCATGGCATTACGGGAGATGCCATTTTATTTGACGAAGCGGGGATCGAACAGATCATCCTTCAATATACGAAAGAGGCGGGCGTCCGCAATCTGGAGCGCGAAATCGCCCATGTGATGCGAAAGGTAGCGCGGCAGGTGGTTGAAGGAGATGTAAAATGCCACTCTATTACGAAGGATTCGGTTTCGACCTATCTTGGTGTTCCCAAATATCTTCCGGAAGCAAAAATGACAAAAGATGAGGTCGGGGTTGCAACGGGCATGGCCTGGACGGCCGTTGGCGGTGATTTACTCCAGATCGAAGCGGTGATGATCAAGGGGAAAGGGAAGCTAACCTTAACAGGATCTTTGGGGGATGTGATGAAAGAGTCGGCACATGCGGCACTTTCTTATATTCGATCACGCGAAAAACAGTTTCACATTGATCCAAGTCTTTTCACCAAAAACGATATTCACATTCATGTGCCCTCCGGAGCCATCCCAAAAGACGGCCCTTCTGCGGGAATTACGATGGCTTCTGCCATTGCCTCTATTTTAACCAATACCCCGGTTGACCATCTGACGGCAATGACTGGGGAGGTGACACTGCGCGGGCATGTCCTGCCCATTGGCGGATTAAAAGAGAAGGTGCTTGCCGCAAGGCGCGCCGGGATCAAGCGGGTCATTCTTCCGAAACAAAATGAAAAAGACCTTGCAGAAATACCTGTATACTTAAGGAATGATCTGCAATTTGTCTTGGTGGATCATATGGATCAGGTGCTTGCAGCCGTCTTACAAAAAGAAGCACCGCAAAAACCTTTACGAGTCGGTAAACTCAAAATTGCAAAAGAGATTACGACCTCCGCCTTGCCGCAATGAAATCGCACAAACACCGAGAGAGGGTTCCGTACGCTGGGGAATTTGCTCTGATTGATCGGATTGCGCGCAGACAACAGACCGCTCAAAACGCTCCAGATGTTTTGTTGGGGATCGGGGATGATGCGGCGGCCGTGCGAATTTCTCCGGGAAAGAAAGCACTCTTAACGACTGATATTCTGATCGAGAAAACCCATTTTGATCTTTCGTTTTCGACCTTTTTTGATGTTGGCTACAAAGCGCTTTCGGTCAATTTAAGCGACATCGCCGCAATGGGCGGACGCCCGCGTTTCTTCTTAGTTTCGCTGGGATTGACGGGCAGAGAGAGTCTGCGTGACATTGACCAACTTTATCGCGGTATAAAAAAAGCAAGCCAAGAGGCTGGCACGGTCTTAATTGGTGGGAACACCGCATGTTCTCGCGCTTTATTTTTTGTCTCGATTACGCTTTTAGGCGAAGCCCCTAAAAAAGAGATCGTAACACGAGGCGGTGGAAAGCCGGGAGATTATCTTTATGTCACTGGCACATTGGGAGATTCCGCATCTGGATTGGATCTCCTTAAAAAAGGAATTGCATCCAGTCAAAAATTAGTTCTAAAACATAAAAGACCAAAGGCGCGGTTTTTAGAGGGATATCTCTTGGGCCAAAATAAGATTCCCTCTGCAATGATTGATCTGTCTGACGGTCTCTCATCAGATCTTTCGCATCTTGCAAAAGCATCGGGTGTGGGTGTGGAATTAGAGGAGGATAAAATTCCGATTTCTGCTTCGCTAAAGCTGTATGGGCAATTGGCTGGAGTGAACACAATGGCGTATGCCTTAAACGGCGGGGAAGATTACGAGCTTCTTTTTTCAGTGCCGAAAAATCGGATCAAAAAGCTTAATGCGTTGATTCAAAAAGGGACGCTTTTTGCGACACCGATTGGGAGATTGACCGAAAAAATAAAAGGCCTCCTCGTGAAGAAAGAGGATGGGACGACTTACAAGTTACAGAGGCTGGGATACGATCATTGTAAGGCAATCACGAACTGACGTCTTCCAAAGAGATATCCGGGTGGAAGGCTTCAAACAGTTGCTGCGCAACTTTTTGGGGCAGTCCGTCAACCGCTGAAATCTCTTCTAATGCCGCCTCTTTTATTTTGGCAACCGACCCAAAATGACGAAGCAATAAAAGACGCCTTTTTTTGCCAATCCCGGAAATTTCTTCCAATTGCGAAATTGTCATCTTCTGGGAGCGAATCTTTCGATGATACGTAATGGCAAAACGATGCGCCTCGTCCCGCACCGCCACCAACAGTTTCGTTTCCAGTGATCCTGTTGGAAGAACCATCGGATCAGCCCGATCGGGAAAATAAACCCGCTCTGGATTGCCATTTTTCTCCTTTGCTAGCCCGATTAAATCAATATCTGAGAATGGCGTTTCTTTCAAAACAGACCCTACGGCTGAAAGTTGTCCGCGCCCACCATCAACTAAAATGAGATCGGGTAACGCGCCCTCTTTCTCCGAGAACGCTTGAACCCTGCGTGTCAGCACTTCGGCCATCATTGCAAAATCGTCTGCGCCGGATACCGTCTTGATTCTAAAACGGCGATAATCTGATTTTTTAGGAGCACCTCCCTCAAACACGACCATCGAGCCGACTGCCGATTCCCCCATAATATTGGAAATATCAAACCCTTCAATCCGATTGGGAAGCCGGGTCAGGTGCAGCATTTTTTGAACAGCGATCAACGAGTCCTCTGCGATTTCTTTTGTGGTGGCTTTCATCTCGAAAGCCGCTTGGGCATTTTCCATTGCCAAATTCAATAACGACCGATAGGCCCCGCGCGCCGGGAACACAAGATGGATCGGGGTTTTGTTTTTATCTGAAAGCCATTGCTGTAACAGTGCGGCATCCGGCAAGCGCGCGGGAAGAATCACTTGTTTCGGAATCACGCGGTCTTTGTCGTAAAACTGCTGTATAAACGTGGATAAAAGCACGTCATCAGAATCACCGCCGACTTCTTTTAAGAAAAAATCTTTCTTGCCCAGCACGACCCCGCCGCGAATAAAGAGAATCGTAATGCCGACATCTTGCCCTTTCCGAAAAAGCGTAATCACATCTTGATCTTCTCGATTGAGCCCAACAATGCGCTGCCGCTCTAACGCCTTCGTCACTTTTGCAATCTGATCTCGAATCACTCCGGCCTCTTCAAATTGCAGTGCGGCGGCTTTTTGTGCCATTTCTTGCTGAAGGATTTTAATCAAAAGATTGTCTTTGCCCTCCAAAAATAATCGCATTCGTTTAATCATCTCACGGTAGTCGTATTTTGATTGATGGCCGGTACAAGGGGCCAGACATCGCTTCATTTCAAATTCAATGCAAGGTCGTTCGGCCTTTCCGTCAATGACGATTGTGCAATTGGGAAGCGGGAAAAGTTTGCGTAAAAGCCGCAGCATTTCGTACATCCCGTTGGATGGAATATACGGGCCAAAATAAAGAGCGCCGTCTTTTTTATGGGGTGCGACCCCTGCGAGCTGTCGGACAATCTCAAGACGCGGGTAATCGTCTAAAATCGGCAGCCTCAGCATGGGATAGTTTTTATTGTCTCGCAGCAGAATATTATATTTGGGGCGATACTTTTTGATCAGGCTGTTTTCCAATAGAAGGGCTTCCAGTTCAGAACCGGTCACGATGGTTTCAATCGAGTCAACCTGTCTGACCATGGATTCTGTTTTGTCTGAATGCTTTGCCCCTTTTTGAAAATAGCTTCGGACGCGATCAATCAGGCGAAGCGCCTTTCCAATGTAGAGCACCGTTCCATGACGGTTTTTCATCAGGTAGACGCCGCTCTGATGCGGCAGATGTTCTAGCTGTAAATGAAGAGAATCCGATGAGTCGTCCATAGATTTAATATTACCAGTTAGACGCTCTTGATAAAAGCAGGTGAAGTGTATAAATTGGCAGTGAACAATTTTTAACAAGGAGGTTTGATATGGCTGAAGAATTGGTGGAGGGGGCAGTCGCCCCGGGTTTTACAGTGTTGTCGAATGAGGGACGGGAGATTTCTCTTTCGGATTATAAGGGAAAGAAAAATGTGATTCTTTATTTTTACCCAAAAGATGATACCCCCGGATGCACCAAAGAGGCTTGCACGTTTCGGGACGATATCGAAAAATTCAAGAACGCCGACACAGAAATTTTGGGAGTGAGCACCGATAGTGTGAAGTCACATCAGAAGTTTGTGACTAAATTTCAACTCAATTTTCCGTTGCTCGCCGACGACAAGAAAGAGATTGCCAGAAAATATGACGTGCTGGGCTTGACGGGTTCTGCCAAACGCTCAACCTTCTTAATTGATAAAAACGGAGTGATTAAGAAGATCATCGCGAAGGTGAAAGTGGACGGGCACAGTTTAGAATTGCAAGAAACGTTGAGGCAACTCTAAAACCCATCCCCCCCCTACCCCCCCTTGAAGGGGAGGGGACAAAAGAGAACAAAGAGGTGTTCTCCATCTTCGGTAGCAGAGGGAAACAAGAATACCCCCCTTCAAGGGGGGGTAGGGGGGGATGGGTTTCGCACGCGTTGCAGATACCAAAACACCGCTAAAAGGGTCTTGCTGTCAATCACGGTTCCGTCCGTGCATTTTTTATAAAGTTCATCAAACGGCATGGCCACCTTTTCGATAAATTCGCCCGGATCGGTGTGGGCGTTTGGCGCGGGACGAAAATCGGTTGCCATAAAAATATCAATCTTGCCGGTTGAAAATCCGACCGAATGAAAATAGGAAAAAAGAAAATCCATTTTCGAAGCGGTTACCCCAATCTCCTCTTCGCACTCTCGCAATGCGGTGTCTCTCGGCTGTTCTCCCGGATCTAAAACACCGGCTGGAATTTCGAGCGTGATCTGTTGGATGGCCGGCCGATATTGCCGAACCAGATAAACCGTTTCGTCTGGGTCTATGGGGAAAATCCCAACCGCATTGGGAGGCGTCACAATTTCCCGAAGGGCCTTGTTCCCATCCGGCTGTAAAACCACATGCTCTTCCGTCTGTATATATTTCCCTTTATAGACGACCTTTTTAGAAATGAGCGGTTCAATTAGAGAGGGGTATTGCATCCTCTGATTAGTACCCCAAAGCCCCATTAAAATCAAGTGGGCGAATCGCGCCATCTCACTTGGGCGATCGGACAAAATCGGCTTGCCTACCCCAGTTTTTCGATTGGGTATCCTTTCCTTAATGCTCCCTTAAAAAAGGCGGGTTGGTAAGCTGTTTTAGGGATCACACACTCACGGTGCAAGCGGGATGCGGGCAAGGAAGACACCATCGTTCTGACTGATGGAACCTGTCCATGCCACAAAAGCGGTTTGGCCATCTAGGGCAACGGAGGGACTATGAGCCTGAACAGGATTTACATCGGAGTGAACCGTATTAGACAGATTAACCGGGTTTGAAAAGGTTGCCCCCCCATCCCGGGAAAGGACAAACCAAATATCAAACTGATCTTTATAAGGGCTATCCACCCATGCCACAATAACCGTTTGGCCGTCTATTGCCATGGAAGGTGTCCAAGGGCGGCGAGATTCTCTCGATATATTAACCGGGGCTGAAAAGGTTGCACCCCCATCTGTGGAACGGGAAAGCAACACACCGTTTGACTCCCCCGCAAGCACCCAAGGGATAAGAACGGTCTGTCCAGAAATGCCTACTGAAGGAAACCATCCCTCACGACTCGAGAGATTCACCTGTGGTGAAAAGGTTGCTCCTCCATCTGTAGAGCGGGCAAACCAAACACGATACGGTTCTATCACATTCCTTATCCCGTCCCATTCTATAACATGCCCTGTCTGTCTCCAAGTAGCAATAACGGTCTGGCCATCAATGGCCACTGAAGGATCGTCAGCTCTAAATATATCCGGGAAAAGATTGATCGGATTTGAAAATCTTTTCCCACCATTTGTAGAACGGACAAGAAAGGGACTATCACCACCCTTACCCTTTGGTGATTTGCCTGTATAGCCCGCAATAACGGTTTTCCCATCCACAGCCACAGAAGTATAAAAAACACGCTTCGTACCACCCGCAATGTTAACTGGCCCTGAAAATGTCGCGCCTCCATCTGTAGAACGAAAAAGAAATAACCGGTTAATATAAAAAAATAAAAAAACCCGCCTTGAATAAGCCCACGTCATAAAGACATTCTGGCCATCTATCGCCACTGAAGGGGTTCTATAAAATTCCTCATCCTTTGTAGAAAGATTCACCGGCGGGGAAAAGGTTCTTCCCCCGTCTATGGATCGAGCAAAGAAACCCGGGTTCCCCGGTTTTGTTAGCCGATCATTCCAAGCGATAATAACAATTTCCCCATCCACGGCCATCGAAACCATAGAAGGATCTTCGAAACCTTTGATATTTGTAATAGTTATCGGAGCAAGAGGAGAATTCCCACCTGCCTGTATTAGCGTTGATAGGTCTACTGTTTTGACTAGGGCTGCATTGTTGGGGTTTTCTTCCGGAAGGGGGACGTGAAGCGTGCCCCCAGTACATCCGGTTATATAAAGAAGAAGAAAGATCAGGGCACCTCTAGAAACAATAAGCCCCCCCCCCAGCCCCCCTTTTTTATCTGTCCACCCCGAAGACTTAAACATAGACTCCCACCGCTCTAACTTCCCTGCTGCGAGGCCTATTATCGTAGTCCAGCTGGTTTGCCACATACTTTTTAATCAGTTGATGATCTTTATCATTCTGGATGTCAGTTACGGATGGCTTTGAATTGAAAATCGTATAATCTATCACAAGGTCAGGCACACCCAGATCAAGCGGAGGCGTATCGGGGCGAACCGTGCCTAAATTTGGATCAAGTATGACAGGAGGCGGAATCGTCTGACCCGTGCCAATTGTTGGGTCTACCACGAGCACCGGCCAAGGGATGAAAATGGATGGGATACTGGGAGAAGACGGTATATTAGAAAGTTCAGTGTCAAGAGTAAATGCCGGATCTTTATCTTTAAACCCGAAAGCAGGAGCAAGCCCGGGGGTTTTGATATCCTCCTTTAAATACTCAACGATGCTTTTGTGATCGTCTATATTAAAGTGGCCCGCTTTGTCCGTCGTATAATATTCCGCCCGAGTCTTGGTTGGATCCTCCAGTTTAAGGGCACTGCCCTGCAATAGGGGCGTAGACGTTTGGTTAAAGACGATGAGGGAGGACACATTGGACGGAACGGTTGGGACATTAAGGGGATTCCCATCAATGGAGTCTAGAATGTAGAGAGAAACCAGATTATTGTACTGTTCCTTTTGGAGCCTTTGTGCGAGTTCTACAGCGCGCGGCCCACCCATGCTGTGGCCATAAATAATAGTATGGCTTCCGTTTTCCGCAGCCGACGCAATAAAATTGTAGGCCTCATCTAACTGACCTGGCCCATAGGCCCTGATATCAGCAATCTCCGTAAGGCTTGTGTCTTTCCCAAGTGTGATTCCTAGAGCTTCGATTCCCTCGCCCGAGTCACCTATTCCAAAGCCGCCTTCAATCAATGCGACAGCAGGTTTGGAAAGCGGGTCTTTCTCGCCCGTATTGGTCTGCCAAACCGGCTTGCCGGCTGGATTCTCAAAGACAAGATTACCGTCATTTCGAAGCGCCAACCGGCTGCCAAACTCACTATTATTTGATGCCCAATACGGTTTATTTCCCCTATGAGCAACCTCGTAAAGAATTATATAGCCATTCAGCATGAGATAGGCGGGTTGTTCTCTTTTAATCCCTGAATCCCAAATCCGTTGTCCATCTGTATTCCTGTTAATTGCAAGAAGTCCCGTCTTCTTCTGAAACGAGAGCGTATATTTTCCATTTGGAGAGGTAATAGACGCTCCCGGATTCATAATTATCTTGGAAAAATAGGTCGCAGACAGCGGCCCGGTCTTCGTCTCCCAGATTTGTCTTCCAGCCGAATTTTGAATAACAACATTGCCATCATTCTGAACCACTAAACGGCTGCCGGGATTCCCCGCAGTGTTTGATGTCCAAATCTCCTTACCCCATGTATTATAAATGGCTAAATTGCCGTCATTTTTCATTATAGCCGTTTCACTCGGCTGTCCATTCATTTTCGTACCCCAGATTGGCGGCAACCTACGTCCCTTATGAAGCGCAAGATTTCCATCGCTTCCAAACCAGAGCGTATATTTTCCGTTTTCCGAAGTAATCGGTTGGGACGAATCAAGAGCTTCACCCGATTGCATTGTGTTCCCTTTTGCAGCAGGCCCGGTTGGGACAGATGCCTGTGCAGTGTTTGTCGCCCATATCTTCTGACCTGATGCACCTTGAATGACGAGATTGCCATCATCCTGAACCACTAACCGGCCGCCGGGATCCCCCGCAGTGTTCGATCGCCAGATTGCTTGTCCCTCTTTGTTATACATCACCAGATTGCCGTCATTTTGCATGGTAGCGGCAGTACCACCGGTAATCTCTCGTCTTCTTTTCACAAAACCCACTCTCCTCATCATACTCGGACTCCATATCTTCGTTCTATCCGGCTCCACACCTTTCCCTCGAAATTCCAAAATTGGCCCATCACTTCGATAGACAAGCTTTGGCCTTGTCTGCTCATTCCGGAAAAATGAGAGCTTCCCATCCTGAAAGGAAAGGGTGTATTTTCCGTTTCTTGAAGTAAACGATTGTCCGAGAGAGATCGCTTTTCCAGCATGCAATGTGGTTTCACCGCGCTCGATTGTTACAGAATCGAGGCCTGAAGAAGGCTTTACTTTCAGATTATTGATGTGAGAGGAATTAGAGGAAAGCGTAACAAAATCTCTGCGAGGCGTTTGCAGCGTTGCGCTGGATAGACCGTTCATGGATACTTCATCAGATCGCAGGCCATTCGATTTTTCTCTATAAGTCAGAGTATTGATTGATTATAAGTCGTGTCGGTTTGGAAGGACCCTATTGGCTTTGACATTTTCTACCCTTTCACTTTGTGAGAATAAAAATCATCTCGACTAGCGCGAACGGGCAATCGAAATGATGCGTGTCTGGCTCGATCAGTCAGAACCCTAACCAAACAGATGTCGTAAAGTCAACACCCCAAATCGCACGGTAGTGGGTCATTTTACATTTGTCATATCGGCAAAGGCCGGTATCCAGCTTTTGATTTGTGGATTCCGGCTAGAAGCACGCCGGAATGACGGATTATTTTTAAAACTGACCCACTACCAATCGCGCCATCAAAATTGAAAAGACATCGATAACCTTTTTACATGGCTTGATAAGGTGGGTTTGACGCATGAAAGATTTAGATGATACCATTCCTCTATGATTGAAATTACCGAGATTGCAAAACAAAAGATAATGACCCTCATGCGGGATCAGGAAGATCAAGGAAATATCATGGTTGGCGTTCGCCTGACGCATAGCGGGATGCTCCCCACGGTTGAATATCGCTTGGCCTTTGTAGAATCTGGAAGAGAAGAGCCGGGTGATAGTGTTTTAGAGGCAAACGGCCTGAAGGTTTTTGTAGAGAAACATAATGCCGGCTTTCTCTCTGACGTGCAAGTTGATTTTCTTGAAAGTTTGCAGCAAACAGGATTTAAGGTATCCAACCCCAAGGTGGTGCTGCCGAAAACAGAGGCCCCGATATCCCCGCCAGCCTTAGACAGCCCGCAAGCGACGATCATCCGGGATATTTTAGATTCCGAGATTAACCCCGCGATTTCTAGTCATGGCGGATATATTAAGCTGCTAGATGTGAAAGAAAATATTGCCTATATTGAGATGACCGGCGGTTGCCAAGGCTGCGGCATGGCGGATGTCACGCTAAAGCAAGGGGTGGTCGTTGCCATTAAAAAGGCGGCCCCAGAGATTATCGATGTGCTCGATACCACCGATCATGGAAGCGGAAACAATCCGTACTTTACCCCAGGGAAATAATGTAATGCCTACCCAAGATAAAGATCTGTTTAAGCGTTCAATTGTTGTCATGGAGTTTCTTGAAAAATGGGGCTACATCACGGCCGGCCTTAGCTTTCTTCTGCTGGGCATGGTTGTTTTTGTCTATGGATGGGGCCTCTTTTTTATCCAGCTGGGCCATGGAATCCTTCCTGCAACTATGCACCTTATGATTGACCTGCTGCTCGTGATTATCTTTTTGGAGCTATTTAGAACGATTTTAGAGTTTTCAAAGACCCATCAATTGACATTGGAACCGTTTTTTTATATTGGGATTGTTGCTGCCATTCGGCGGATTCTCACTTTAACGGCGACTGCGCATGACATAGTGCTTCTCTCCGACGCGCAATTTCAACGCTATGTTTTGGATATTGGACTCAATGGGGTTTTGGTTCTGGTGCTGATTGTGTCCCTTTATATCTATAAAAAATCGACTACGCAAAAATTGTAGGGCAAAAGCCGTCACGAGCGTCCAAACTGCTGTGTTGCGCGGTGCTCGGAATCCTTATGTACATTATGTACACTCCGGTTCCTGTGCTCCGTGCGCCTTGCATTTTTGCCGCTCGTAACGGCTTTTAGTTAGAGGACCCCTTTAGAAAGGCGATGGCCTCTTCCCGATTGATTACTCGTTCTGAAAGCTGCTCTTCCCGAAGCAGCGCGAGGTATTTTCCGACTTTAGGCCCGGTTGTAATGTTTAGTAAGGACATGATCTCCTGTCCTGACAAAAATGGCACAATGACATCAGCTGCGCCTTTTCGAAGTTGGTTCATTTTCTCAAGTCGGATCTTGAGCTGGTGATAATGACGGATTTTGGGCGTTTGATCTAAAGCCGGGATCGCTGCGTTCCCATCACAAAAAATAAGGCGCATCAGGTTTTGTCCAGGGACTTTTGGATCCAAAAAATATTTTTCAATCGTTGCTGCGCGCATCTTATCCACGTCGCCGCAAACCAAAATAAGATGTTTTTCAATGAGCCAAGAGACGGCATCTTCGTAAATTGCATATGGACCAGACTTCGGAAGGCTTGATAGTTTCAGGCGTTTAATAATCTCTCGAGCCATCGCGGCACCCACATGATCGTGGTTGTCAAACCGAATCCGGTCGATGCCGTCCTTTTCAGGGGTTTGAATGGTCATTGGTTTTCCCACATCGTGCAAAAGTACCGAAAGCGCGACTTCTGCATCAAACGGCGGCTGAAACTCTTCGCAAAATTGGGGAGAGGTCAGTTGTGAAAGCGCTAATCGGGTATGCTCCCAAACATCTCCCTCCGAATGAAATTGCGGCGGCTGCGGACATCCGTGCATTCGGAGCAATTCCGGGATGAGTTGAGCAAAGGCACCGCTTTCGTCCCATAAATCAAACATCCGAACGGGGTTACAACAAAGTGCCTTCAGAAATTCCTTTGCGATCGTTTCCCGTGGAACAACATAAGCCCCATCCTCTCTTTTTGAATTGATAGTGCTCATTTTTTCAAAAAGGGCCTGCTTTGTGCCGGGGTCAAACTGAAAATTAAGCTGGCAAATAAAACGGAGTCCTCGCAACAGACGAGAATGATCTTCGGAAAATCGAATAGCAGGGTCCCCAACCGCCTTTAACACTCCGGAAGATAAATCTTTGAGTCCATCAAAAGGATCAATCAGACAAAGCTTTCTCATATCCAGCGCAATCGCGTTGATTGTAAAATCTCTCCGCTTTAAGTCTTCGTCTACAGATAAATTGGGATTGGTTACAATTTCAAAGTCACGGTAACCGCCTTGATAGGAAAAGGAACGTTCGGTACGAGGAAGGGCGACATCAATTTCATCGGTCTTCCCTGCAGGTATGAATTTATAGACGCCGAAATTCTTTCCAACAAAATTGGCCTTGCCGCGTTGATTGAGAAACGGGTGTAACTCCGATGCTGAAACGTTTCGAATCAGAAAGTCAACATCTTTTGTATTTCGGTCTAGCAGAAAGTCACGGACAGCACCTCCAACCAGATAGACCTCTCCATTCGGAAAGCAATTCTCAAAATCACATAAAAACGGAAGAGATGCTCGAAGATGCCGCGCTTTTTCAAGAAGTGGCGTTATGTCGTAAGACATACAAGTGGATTGCAATGGGAAAACAGTAATAAGACCCCTCAGAGAAGAAACCCTCTCCTCAGGGCCTTATACATAGATCACGACTCGCCTCTATTGCGATTAGTGAGCAGGTTCAGCTGCTGGTGCTTCAGCTGCTGGTGCTTCAGCTGCTGGCGCTTCGGCTGCTGGTGCTTCAGCTGCTGGTGCTTCAGCTGCTGGCGCTTCGGCTGCTGGCGCTTCGGCTGCTGGCGTTTCTACTGGAGTCTCAGCTGGCTTGTTATAGTTGCAATTTGCCAACCCTAACGCAATCACAAGAGCTCCCAGAAGTTTAACACTATTTTTCATTTTTTCTCCCCTTCCTATTTAAGTTGATCGAACGAAGCTGCACACTTTACGAAGCTGCACAACCCAGAAGTCTCAGGCACAAACGCACCTCAGACCCCCGCCCAACACAATGGGCCATTCTGTTTAACATAATTTTTCCATATGTGTCAAGGCTATTTTTGTTTGTGTGTGATACCAAAATTAAAATGCCAGTAGAATATCTTCTGGGATTATTAAAAACAGAATGGAAAACATAATTATGCTGACAATAAAGGAGGAGAATCGTTTGTTATCGTTTAACCAGTAATGGACGAAAGGATGGATATGAATGGCGGTGCAAAAATCGACATCCACAATCTCCAATACAGAAAATTGACAAAACAAGGCCTGTTTTATTATAGTTACTCGTTTTTGTCTGGCGACAGGCGCGTAGCTCAGGGGTAGAGCGCTTGCTTGACACGCAAGAGGTCGGCGGTTCGAGACCGCCCGTGCCTAC
>JBBTNS010000001.1:0-6852 GCA_038067655.1 Nitrospirota bacterium | reverse complement strand
ATGAACGAATGTGTTGTAAAAATTGCGGGTAGCGAGAGAAAAGTTCCGACTGGAACCACCATCGGCAGCCTCATTCAATCCTCTGAAAGAAAGTTTATTGCGGCTTTCATGAACGGAAAGCCAAAAGACTTATTCGCAACGATTGATGAAGACGCTGAAATTACACTACTAGATTTTGACTCCCCCGAAGGAAAAGAGGTCTACCGGCATAGTACGTCTCATTTAATGGCACAAGCCGTCAAAGAGATTTTCCCGACCGCACAAATGACCATTGGCCCCGCGATTGAAGACGGCTTTTATTACGATTTTGATTATGAACGCCCCTTTACACCCGAAGACCTCCAAAAAATAGAAGAGAAGATGCGTGAGATTATTAAGCGCGACCTCTCGGTGTCCCGAATGGAGATTTCCCGTGAAGAGGCCATTCAAATGTTCAAAGACCGCGGAGAGCCTTACAAAGTTGAATTGGTTCAAGATATCGAAAATCCACCGATCTCCGCGTACAAACAAGGTGATTTTATTGATCTTTGTACCGGGCCGCATCTTCCTTCGACCGGCTATGTCGGAGAGATTAAGCTTTTGACCTCTGCGGGCGCTTATTGGCGCGGCAGTGAAAAAAATAAGATGCTCCAGCGCATTTATGGCACCTCGTTCCCGTCTAAAGAACGGATGGATTCCCATCTGAAAAACCTGGAGGAGATCAAGAAGCGGGATCATCGTAAACTCGGAAAAGAGCTAGACCTATTTTCCCTCTCCGAAGAGGTGGGCGGAGGCCTTGTGCTTTGGCATCCCAAGGGCGCGATGGTTCGAAAAGTCATTGAGGACTTCTGGCGCGCCGAGCATTTAAAAGCGGGCTACGAGATCGTCTTTACGCCGCATGTTGCAAGGCTTGATCTTTGGAAAAAAAGCGGCCATCTCGATTTTTATAAAGAAAGTATGTACGCCCCGACTGAACTGGAAGGCGTTCCGTATCAAATCAAGCCGATGAACTGCCCTTTTCATATTATGATTTATAAATCGCGGCTCCGAAGTTATCGGGATCTGCCTTTTCGCTGGGCGGAGTTAGGCTCGGTCTATCGTTATGAGCGTTCGGGAACGTTGCACGGCCTGCTTCGCGTTCGCGGATTTACACAAGATGACTCGCACCTTTTCTGTCGCCCTGATCAGGTTGAAGCAGAAATTCTGAAGGTGCTCGATTTTACAACCATGATCTTAAAGACGTTTGGCTTCTCTGACTATGAGGTCTATCTTTCAACTCGTCCTGGAAAATATGTCGGAACGCTGGATCGTTGGGAGATGGCCACCTCCGCGCTCGAAGGGGCATTGAAGAAAAAGGGGTTGGCGTATAAAGTGGATCCGGGAGAGGGGGTTTTCTACGGGCCGAAGATTGATATGAAGATTCGGGACGTTTTAGGGCGGTCGTGGCAGTGCACAACCATTCAGGTTGATTTTAACCTCCCAGAACGGTTTAACCTGACTTATCGCGGGGAAGACAGCCAAGATAAGCAGCCAATTATGATTCACCGAGCACTACTCGGCTCGATTGAGCGATTCTTTGGCATCCTGATTGAACATTACGGCGGGGCGTTCCCGACCTGGCTTGCTCCGGTTCAGGTCAAGCTATTACCGATCACCGAAGCACAGATAGAATATGCCGATCAAGTGAAGTCCGCGCTTGTGGAAAAGGGCGTTCGGTGCGAGTCCGATTATCGAAAAGAGACGATTGGGGCAAAAATTCGAGACGCCCAGTTGAACAAGATCCCCTATATGGTTATAATGGGGAAGAATGAGGTGGCAGGCCAGAGTATTTCCGTCCGCAATCGAGCAGGAGAAAGTGCGACCATGGCGTTGCCTGATTTTATAAAACAAATAGAGAAGGAGTTGATTGATCGACAATCGAAGGCCGAGTCCGAGTAGCAGTCCTAAACTAAAAATTAATGGCTTTATTCGAGCAAAAGAGGTTCGAGTAATTGCCGATGATGGAACCCAGCTTGGCATTCTTTCACTCCGTGATGCCCAGGCCAAAGCAGATGAAACGGGGCTTGATCTGGTAGAAGTAGCTCCAACGGCAAACCCTCCGGTCTGCCGGATCATGGATTTCGGGAAGTATAAGTACGAACAGAGCAAGAAGGAGCAGGGCGGAAAGGCACATGCAACACAACTGAAAGAGGTTCAGCTTCGGCCGTTCACTTGTCAACATGATTTAGAATTTAAAATTCGTCATGCAAAGGAGTTTTTAGAGGCAAAACATAAAGTCAGAATCGCCCTCTTATTTCGCGGACGCGAGATGATGTTTTATGAAAAAGGTCGCGAGACCATGGGGCGGATCGAACAGATGTTGATTGAAGTCGGTCAGCTGGAAAGCCCCGTGAAAAAAGAAGGCCGTAATTTAGTGATGATTGTCACTCCAAAAGCGCATAGTGCACCAAAGAAAGTAAAAGAAGAAAAAAGGGAAGGGAAAAAGGAAGAAAAAAATGAAACAAAAACTGAAAACGCATAGCGGTGCTTCAAAGCGCTTTACAATAACCGGGACGGGAAAGGTGTTGTGTAAACGTGCGGGAAAGCGGCATCTGCTTTCTCATAAGCCTTCAAAACGAACCCGAACAATGAGCAACAAAGTAGAACTCTTTTATGGGGATAGCCCCAACATCAAAAGATTACTGCCTTATAATATATAATTAACGAAGAAAGGATAGAACAATGCCTAGAGCAAAAGGAGGCCCCAAGACACGCCAAAGACGCAATGATCGTCTGAAAATGGCGAAAGGGTATTACGGGGCAAAAAGCAAACTTTACAGAACAGCAACCGAAGCGGTCGATAAATCACTAAAATACGCCTATCGGGATCGTAAGGCACGCAAACGCGAATTTCGGTCGCTATGGATTGCCCGAATTAACGCGGCAACCCGTGCGGCAGGATTAACCTACAGCCGCTTTATGGAAGGGATGAAGAAGCTGGGTCTTTTACTCGATAGAAAAGTACTCGCCGATATCGCTGCAAACGATACGAAATCGTTTGATCAGATCGTTGGAAAAGTAAAAGCACTTCCCCATGCAGCGTAATAAAGATCAATTCCCTGCCTCTTGGCTTGCGCCCATAGCTCAGCTGGATAGAGCACTTGACTACGAATCAAGGGGTCGGGAGTTCGACTCTCTCTGGGCGCACCACCTGTGCGGTGGGGCGCGCGCCGACGGGCGCGGGCGGGAATGAGTCGCCCCGTTTGGGCGCCTGAAAAAAACCTTACCGTTATGGCTTAACCAGCGAGCGAATGCGAGCGTTGAAGGGCAAAAATGGTAGAGTATTGATTGACAAATGAAAAATTTGTGCCTATAATTTCGCCATTCGTGTTCTCTTGGTTACATGGAGAGTTTTTACAATAAAAAAATGGATTTCTCAGATGAATAGAGTTAGTAGATTAATTTATCGGATATTCTTTGGCGTGTATCCTGTCATGCCACCAGGAGAGGAAGATACTGACCGCATTGTTCGGGAAGTTGTAGGGGAAGCTTCAAGGGGTAATGTTAATTTGCAGTTTGGTTACTATTTTACAGAGAATGATGTAGAGAAAATGAGACAAGAGATTAAATCATACCCCTTTATCTCCCCAGTGAAAAAACAATCCCTCTAAGCAAAAGAGCCAGCACGGTTCACCTGCGGATTCCTTCTTCTCTTAAGATACACTCAAGTATCCAGTGAAAAAGATATGATCTACGAGAGAGACCTCCTACTAAAAGAAATATCTGATAAAACAGAAAGGGCGGAACGACGAATAAGCCTGTTATCCTCGCTAAGAGGAGAAGCTCTTATCGTTCCTCCGGTGAACGAACTTCGCTATGCACATTACCACCTCCTTAGGTATACCATGGATAATGATATTGCAGAAGGGAACAAGACATTAGACCATTGTAAACGGGCACTTTATGATACTTATGAGGTTGAACTGTTGTTTCATTTTAAAGTGTTTGAAACGTTTGCTCAAGACTATCAGAAATTTGAGATTATTTCAGTTGTCCCTCAATATATAGAGTGGGGTGCCACATTTGAAAATCTAAGGGATATTATTTATACATGTCCAAGAGAAAATCGAGGCGAGTATTACATGAGGCTTGAACCGATGCTCCCTCCAATAAAGGCTATTACGGATTCGCTACCTGCAGCGCGGCAACAAATTAACAGACGAATCACTAATGACCAAAAGCGAAATTTCTGGAAGGTAACGGGCGTGGTTATCTCAACTTTAATTACCATTATTGGTATTCTTTTGGCTTATTCCTCTACTTAAGATAAGGAGGGGCTGGGATGGTTTGAGAGGGCATAACATGAATACCAGAATAATCACCACGCCATGGACCTAAAAAACAAATCCATTCTCATCACAGGCGCTAGCAAACGAATTGGCGCCGAGTTTGCCACAGCAATCGCCGCGAAAGGCGCACAAGTCGCCATTCACTATAACCACTCCCTCAAAGAAGCCAAAGCCGTTGCACGCGCCATTGAGAAAAAAGGAGGGATCGTTTGCCTTACACAAGGAGATCTTATTAAACCATCAGATTGCGCACGAATTGTCAAAGAAACGGTGAAGGCGTTTGGCGCGTTGGATGTATTAATCAATAATGCGGCAGTGTTTTATAAAACGCCGCTTTTACAAACGACTGAAAAAGAATGGGATCATACACTCGGTGCCAACTTAAAGGCGCTTTTCTTTTGCGCACAGGCGGCGGCAAAGGTCATGTGCGAGGGCGCAAAAATCATCAATATTGCCGATTGGTCAGCCGTTCGCCCGCATAAGAATTATATTCCCTATTGTGTCTCAAAAGCCGGAGTCATTGCGTTGACGCGTGGACTGGCACGGACACTCGCACCGAAAATTACGGTTAACGCGATTTCACCCGGACCCATTTTGTTGCCAGAAGATTGTGATCCACTTTTAGAGGCTACCCTGATTCAACAAACACCGTTAAAACGAATTGGCGCACCTAACGATCTTGTGAACACAGTCCTTTTTTTGCTAGAAGGAACTGATTTTATGACGGGCAGTACGATAACAGTAGATGGGGGGCGTTTAGTTGCGTAGCAATTAAGAGGCTAACCATTTCTGTCATTCCGGCAATGTTTAAGCCGGAATCCAGCCTTTTTTAGATTCTGGATTCCCGATAGAAGCATTCGGGAATGACACATTAAGAGTAACTTGCAGGTCATGGCAAGATCATAAGGAGATGATTTATGTATAAAATAACACGCGAGATTCATTTTTGTTACGGCCATCGACTTTTGAACTATTCTGGCAAATGCAGGAATCTTCATGGTCACAATGGGAAAGTCGAGGTCGAGGTTTATTCGGAAACACTCGATTCACTGGGAATGGTACGCGATTTTGGCGAGATCAAGAAGGTCGTACAGACCTGGATTGACGAGACGCTGGATCATAAAATGATTCTTTGTAAGAAAGACCCGATCTTGCCGTCGCTCAATGAGTTTAAAGAACCCGTGTTTTTAATGGACGACAATCCGACCGCCGAAGCGATTGCAAAGTTAATTTATGATTATGCCCAATCACAAGGCTTGCCAGTCTCATCGGTGCGCCTCTGGGAAACACAAAACTCGTGTGCCGCCTATAGTGCAAACAAATAAGGTCGAAGTTTTAACGCCCCTCCTATCTGAGGAGGGGTAGAGGTGGTATGACAAAAAAAATTCCTTCTGTAAAACCGCTCCTCTCAACTGATCTTCCAATTGGGCCGGTCAAAAGAGGCAAGGTGCGCGATATCTACGATCTAGGAAAGTCGCTTCTTTTGATTGCGACTGACCGGATTTCCGCATTTGATGTGATCCTGCCCGACGGTATTCCGGGGAAAGGGCCCCTGCTGACACAAATCTCTCTGCATTGGTTTCAATGGTTAGAAAAAGAGATCGGGCTTTCACACCATCTGATCACGGGCGATTTTGATCTCTTTCCAAAACACCTGATGCCCTACAAAGAGGTGTTGGAAGGGCGCAGTTTACTCGTTCGAAAAGCAAAGCCACTCCCGATTGAGTGTATTGTCCGCGGATTTCTGGCAGGTGGCGGATGGAAAGAATATCAACAAACAGGAGCCATTTCTGGGGTTCTACTTCCCGCAGGATTGTTGTTGTCGTCTGAATTATCATCTCCGATCTTCACTCCTTCAACCAAGGGGGAGATTGGAGAGCATGATGTTAATATTTCGTTTGATCAGGTCGCAAATCTGGTTGGAGAAGAAATTGCCGAGACAGTCCGCTCCCAGAGTGTGACAATTTACAAGAAGGCGGCTGAGTTTGCAAAGTCGCGCGGCATACTCATTGCGGATACTAAGATGGAATTTGGGATTGATTCCTCAACCCATAAAGTGATCTTAATTGACGAGCTGCTGACGCCCGACTCATCGCGGTTTTGGCCGGCAGATCGTTACCGAGCTGGGGAGAATCAGCATAGTTTTGACAAGCAATATTTACGCGATTATTTATTGTCTATTCATTGGTCAGGAGAGGGACCCGCGCCCCATCTTCCAGAAGAGGTCATTCAGAAAGTCAGCGAGCGATATCTTGAGGCCTTCGAGCGGCTGACCCAGCCATAAGGAGCAAGCCAGTTTGTGTCTAACATAAGCAAGTCACAGGTTGATCGTCTTGGGGAACGACTTCGTACAGAAGCCCTCAGCGATGATGATTTAAGGGCGCTGGATGATTATCGTCGGTCGCTCAATGATACATACAATACCGTTGTTTCAACAATTCAAGAAAGATTAGGGTTACTGCCCTCAGGCCGACCGGGAAAATCAACGCCTTCTATTATTGCAAAGCTGAAGCGCATACCCACAATGCAGCTCAGTAAAATTCAG